>JANMWO010000226.1:0-2197 GCA_031394025.1 Acidobacteriota bacterium | reverse complement strand
TAAGTGGCATGATTAGTTAACTTTGCGCCGGGAAACGGGGTACTTTCGTTTAAGCGATATCTGAGCTGTTCGGTGCCTCCAATACGAAAGTCCATTTCAAATTCTTCGATTTCGTGGTTCTTACCTTCTGCAAACCAACGGCGTTTCTTGGCCGGGTCGGCAAATGCGGCGAACACACGTTCCGGGGTGGTGGGGTAATTTCGCTCAATCACGAAGGTGTTGTGGATGACGGTTTGATTTTCCATGATATTTGTTAAGTACGCACTTAAGTATTCAACAAACACGTCTAATTGTCAAGCGAATACTTAACTATTTAGTAAACCTACCTACTTCTCCTGGCCTAAAGTTCTCTAAGGGTTTTTCCGATAAGACACTTGATCTCAGTATTGAAAGGTGAATCCAAAAACAATGCCACCACGGGGACTTTGGTCTCTTAATTTTTCCGATTGGCTAGCAGTCAGTGCTACGTCCGACATGGCGTGGCTGCTAAAGCAATACTACAAGCGCGCGATTTTTTGTAGCCTGATGGGAGCTGCGCTTACTTGGGTATTGGTATATTTCTTTCCCGATCAATATATCTCACGCGCGCAAGTTCGTTTTATTCCACCGCAAGTCGCCGAAAAGTATGTGACTCCAAACGTTGCCATGCAAGTGGATCAGCGTATTTTCGCTCTTACCCAACTGGTAAATAGCCGATTGACCGGCACCAAAATGATAGAAAGTTTCGGACTGTATCCAGAGCGTCGAATGCTTTCCACCATTGCCGACCTGGTCCCCAGATTTCAACAAAGCCTGCAAATGAAAGGTACCACCACCAATGAAAATGGTGTGAATCACAGTGTCCCTACCATTCAGATCTCCTTTCAATATTCCAATCCGGCACAGTCTCAAAAAGTTGTGCAACGGGTTGTGGAACTGATTTACGAAGAGAATCGGCGTTACCGGGGCGAACAATCCATTGGAACCACTGAATTCCTGCAACAGGAAGTGAAAAAGGTTTTGGATCAGTTGACGGAGATGGAAGCGAAAATCAGCACTTTACCCGCACCCACACAAACAATAACCACGCAATATACCTTTGAAATTGAGGAGCTACATCATGTGGACTCCAGACTCTCCGCCGTTCAAAAAGACCTGCGTGCGGCCAATGGCGAACGGACTTTGAAACGGGCATTAATTTCGGCACTGGAAGGCCAAATCGCCACAGTGGACCAATCGCCCCTATCGCAACCAGGGAGTGCGCCACCGACGCTTAGCGGGGATCGAGCACGGGATATGGTGATGCTATTGCGGGCGAAGGTGGACGAAGCCAGGGCTCGTTATGTGGTGGGTCAACACGATAGGGTGTTTGTGGAGGAAGCTCTTTCGAAAGCAGAAAAGGCTTTGACCCGCATGGAAGAGCAGGAAGCCAAATTGAGTCGCGAAAGCAGTCGTGAACTGCTTATGAATCGCTATGTACAAGCTAAGGCGGAACTGGTGGCAGTTGAATCTTCCAGATCGGCATTGATGGCTGAGGAAGGGCAACTGAAACGGCAGATGAGTGCCTTGCGAGAGAGCATGTCCCCTGCCCCGGATAGCGAATTGGATCGACTGGTGCTGAACCGCGAATATGCTGTGATCAAGGAACAGTATTCGGAATTGACCAAGAAGCAGAGGGAATCGCAAGTTGCATCTAATATGGAACGGCGCGGTCAAGGAGAGACGGTAGAGCTGATTGAACCACCAGTGCTTCCAGATTCGGCTGAGCAGCCCGTGGCCGCCATTCGCATCGCTTCAGGGGCCATCGCTGGTATGGCGTTTGGCATGATGTTGGGACTATTTTCATTCCTCCGTCATCCACACATCCGCACAGCTCGTCATTTGACTTTGGTTGGCGGAATTACCACTTTGATTGAATTACCAGATGGTCCGGCACTGCTCACTTCCACAGGAACGGCAGGAATTGGCGGACGGGGACTTCTTGGCGGCTTGATTTGCCTGGCGCTGATGGTCACAAGTTGCGCCAGTCAGTCTGCTGACTCCTTCTTGAAACGTGGGGAGCAGTTGGCGATTAAAGGCGACTATGATTCGGCCATCCTTCTTTATCGTCAGGCGCTGAAACGCGAACCCAAGAATGGTGCCGTAAATTACCAACTTGCATTGGCACTGCAGGAGACCGGACAGATCAACGCGGCCCGCGATCAGTATGTTAGAGCCG
>JANMWO010000191.1:0-5486 GCA_031394025.1 Acidobacteriota bacterium | reverse complement strand
GAATCGCTGCCCGTTGCGAGTGGTGAGAGCAGATGCTGGTTTCTTCGACTCGGAACTATTCACATTCTTGGAAGAGCGAGGGATTGGCTATATTGTGGTGGCGCGGTTCACCAAGTGGGTAAAACGGGAGGTGACGCGGATCACAGACTGGAGAGACCTGGATGAGAACTATGCCGTGGGAGAGTGTGCGATCCGGTTGATGGGCTGGGACAAGGCAAGAAGATTCATTGTGGTCAGAGAGCTGGTGCGCGATTCCAAGCCGCCGGTGGGAAAGAAACTGTTCGATCTACCGGAGTATACGTTTCGGGTGCTGGTGACCAGTTTGTGCGCACCACCGGAAGAGATATGGCGCGACTATAATCACCGCGCGGATATGGAGAATCGGATTGCCGAATTAAAGCATGATCTGGGAGCGGATCGGTTCTGCCTCAAAGACTTTTATGCCACCGATGCCGTGTTTAGAAGCGTGTTGTTGCTGTTCAACCTGCTCAGCGAGTTTCGCAGGGTTAGTGGAATATCACAGCACAAGGAGCCTGGCACGCTCAGATCTCAAGTGTTCTTATGTGGCGCGGAATTGAAACAAGAGGGCGGCGATATCGTTCTTTCTCTGGCAACTGGTTGGGGTGGGCTCACAACACGCATCTCCCTGCTCACCAGTATCTTGGCTTGGGTTATTACAATCTCTCCGAAGTTAGTCCTCGCCGCGCCTGCCTGACACAACTTGTGCCGCAGGTTTTCCAAGTCACGGTCAAACTTCGGAATTCAGGTTTAACGGTTATCCGAGACCCCACATCCGGGTATTTTTTGTGGCGTTACGCACAACACAGCGACTCAGATCGCTCCTCCAGCTTTATAGATGACTTTCGGCTTAAGGCTGGCGCACTTTGGGTGGAAAGTGACGGTATCGTGGAATTCCACATGCCATCTAGCATCTATGTCAAGAAGCACACAGGGCGCGCAAGCACTTTGGATGCAGCGGTACAAGCATCGATCGAAGAAATCAGGCATGGGTTGGCGACTTTTGAGTCCAATGGATTTAGCAACAATGCCCTAAAGCTGAAGATTCAAGAATTAGACTCTGACTTTGCCTGTATGCCTGACAATTCATTCTGCGGGGGCGGGAAAAGTAAGATAATCACTCTAAGCAAGGATGGCGACAAATGGAAGCTTGTTCTGCGAAATCGCTATGATGTAGAGTTGGTGTTTAATTCGACCTTCCATTGGGTCAGCACAAGGAATCTATCCGATCAAATTAGGACGAAGAGCAAAATGCTCCCGATAGTGATCGCTCCAAACTCAGCGAAATGAACATTTCGGAAATACAGTGTCAGCCTCCGAAAAATATTGAGTAACTGGTGGAGGATCAGCGCGCCAATCGGCGCCAATCAACAAACTTCGACCTGTTGAAACGAAGCTAACTGTACCTGAACTTACGGCCTCCCTCGAATCACCAACAACTAGTCACAGTCGATTGGTCATAATCTAATATTCATCAGTCAATGCAAAATATGTGCGTTTTACAGTACTTTTAGCCACTTTCGGCAAACCTACAGCGGGTGTCTGTTACTTACTTGAGAAAGTGCCTTTACTGCGGATGTTACACTCAACCATAACTAATTCAAACTAAGAAAAGTACCTACTGGTTTCCGCACCCGGCGGCGAAATCAGAAGGTCGGGGACTTTGCACAACGCACGCAGGATTTACCTAAGACATAATCTGTCCTCTGCTCCTGCGGCGACAGGACTGCTCGACAGTTGAAGCATTCTACGTGACCTGCTTCGTTTAATTCCGGGGTTAACGCCACGCGACGGTCGAACACGAAGCAGTTCCCGTTATAGTGCGCGCCGCCGACTTCTTCGAAATATTTCAGAATTCCGCCATCCAGTTGATACACGTTCTGAAAGCCGTGATCCTGCATGTAAAGCACCGCTTTTTCACAGCGGATGCCGCCTGTGCAGAAGGTGACAACAGTCTTATTGCGCAAATCGTCTTCAAGCGCTCGCACGCGTTCCGGAAATCGGCCAAAAGATTTAATGCCGGGGTCTAGCGCACCGTCAAAAGTGCCGATGCTTACCTCAAATCCGTTGCGGGTGTCCAGCAACGCCACGGCACGACCGCTATCGTCATGACCCGCATCCAGCCAACGTTTTAGGTCAACCGGTCGGACAGCCGGAGCACGCTCCCCGATGGGTCGAACCTGCGGTTGGTGCATGGTGATGATTTCTTTTTTCAGCTTCACCAGCATGCGGTTAAACGGTTGGTGATCGGACCAGCTTTCTTTGGGATGCAGATCGGCGAACCGGGCATCGGTTTTCAACCACGCGACCCAGGTGTTGAGCTTTTCCGGCTCTCCGGCCAGGAACAGATTGATGCCTTCTGGAGCCAGCAGAATGGTGCCCTTGAGCCCGGCTTCCACGCAGGCAACTCGCAGATGTACGCGCAGCTCAGCCAAGTGGTCGAGCTCAACAAAGCGGTAAGCTGAGATATTCAAAAACTCCATTGCAGGCTTCTATTATGCTAAAAAATGACAGTTGGAATGCAGTTTTACTTTAGCCGACTGTCAGCAGTATTTGCATTCACCTGGGGAATGGGAACACAAATTCAATGGATTCCGTGAATTCCATTAGTTGGCAGCCTACGTGCTCTGATTTTAGGATGATGCCGCGTTGTTTACTCCAATTCGCATTGCTGGCGATGCTTAGCACGACCCTCTTTGCGGGGCAGGATTTCATTCCGACGACCGCCGAAGAAATCCTTACGAAATTGGCGGCTATGGAGTCTGCCCGCAACAAGAGGCTGCCTTCTTACAAAGTTATTCGCGAATATCATTTAGAACTGGAATCGCGGGGTAAGTCGGTAATTTCTACGGCGGAAATCGAATATCGACAACATCACGGCAAGACCTACCGCATTTTGAATGAAGAAGGGGAAGAAGGGCTTTTTCGGCGAGTTTTGCGCAAAGTGATGCAAGCTGAAGTGAAAGCAGTTCAATCAGAAAGCGAAGTTGAAGTGGGCCCAAAGAACTATTCCGCTACTATTCTGGGTAAAGAAATCAAGGATGGCAGGGAATGTTATATTCTGTCCATCGTTCCGAAACGCAACAGCAAATTCCTGTTGAAAGGAAAGGCCTGGATCGACATAGGCGAATTCGGACTGGTCCGTATGGAAGGCTATCCCACGGAAAGTTTGTCCTTCTGGGTGGGCAAGCCATACATAGTTCAAACGTTTGAAAACGTTGGCGGACACTTCCTGATGCGCAGCAACAAGTCGCTGGTAGAAGCCAAAATTGTGGGTCATCTTGAACTGACAATCAGTTCCAAAAACTATACGCTGAAACCCGGCGACCCGGTGCAGCGGACCGCAGAGCTGAGTAAGTTTGAGAAGTCGAAATAACTATTGAGCCGCGCCAGTTAAGGCAGTTCCCAACCCTTCCGTGAGCTCGACGTAAGTGCCCCATGGGTCAGTAAAAAATGCGATAGCAATTCCTAGCGATGGCACTTTACGATACGGCACATCGAACTTTACGCCCGCAGATTCCATTTTTTTGGCGAAGGCTTCCAGGCCTTTCACTTCAAAGCCAATGTGATCCATGAATCGACCCTTAGTGGGCTCTACCTTAGTATCCGATTTAGAGAACGAAAGATCCGCGCCAGGGATGTCTGCCTTTTCAAACTTGCCACGCACGCCTGGAATTGCGCCAAACATTTTCACATACCAAGCCTTGGTATCTTCCACCGATTCCGTGTACCAGTGAATGTGGTGATGAGCAATGGGGGCCTGCATTTTTGTGTTTTCGCTGAGTTCCACTTTCACGTTATCCGGTGACATAACAAACACTTGGCGTGTGGCCATATCCACCCTTGGCATGGCGAAGCCGCCGGACTTGCATTTTTCGATGTAGGTGTCCAAATTCTTCACCGCAAAGCCCAGATGGTTAATAGAAGAACCCTCTGTACCGCCTTTCGCCTCGCCTTTTTGCACGATTACGATAACACCAGGGAAGGTATAGACTTCAAGCTGGCCTAATTTGCCGACAGTTGCACCCAGCGTATCCACCCAGAATTTTCTGTTGGCGGCCACGTCTGCTGTTTTCAAATGCAGGTGTCCCATGCCCACCCCAGCGGAGTTCGGTTCCGGCAGTTGTGCCATTAGTGGCAGCAGGAAGGTGAAAGTAAGCAATTTCATTTGGAACCACAATACCAATTTTTTATGTAATAAACTTGCTGATATGTCAGTGTGGTAATATCCAACCATTAAGTTTTACGTAATTTACAAAATCTGGTGTATAGCTGGACTCAAGAGACAGGTATAATTACACATCGAATGTTAAGCGGGGATAGGGGGATCTGTATGAAAAAGAGTTTAGGGTTGTTGCTTTTGCTTGCGGGCGTGCTGTCTGCACAGGAATTCCGCGCGACGATTAGCGGTCGCGTCACCGATGTGCAAAACGCTGCCATGGTGGGCGTTAAAGTCACAGCGATCCAAATTGGCACCGAAGCAAAGGTGGAAACTATTTCTGGAACTGATGGCAATTACACGCTTCCATTTCTACAACCGGCCACCTACCGGCTTTCCGCTGAACTGGCGGGCTTCAAACGTTACGTGCGGGAAATGGCTGCCGGCGCTAACGAACGGCTGGGTGTGGACATTCAAATGGAAGTTGGTGCGGTGACGGAAACCATCAACGTCACAAGCCAGGCTCCAGTGCTGGATACAGCATCAGCTTCTACCGGGCAAGTAATCAGTTCTGCACAAATTGAGAATATGCCGGTTTCCGGTCGCACGCCGCTTTCCCTAGCCCAACTGGCTTTCGGCGTGGTCCCCAATACTGATCCGCGATTCACGCGACCTTTTGACAACGCCGGTCCATCGGGTTTTTCCATGGGCGGCGCTCCTGCCCAGGTGAACGAACTGTTGATTGACGGCGCGGCCGATAACACCGGCAATTTGCGAGTGGCTTACAACCCGCCGATGGATGCCGTTACCGAAGTGAAGGCAGAAAGCTTTCAGGCGGATGCGGCTTACGGACACAGCGGCGGTGGCACGGTGAACATTATCACTCGTAGTGGTAGCAATCAATTTCACGGTACGCTTTACGAGTTCAATCAGAACTCCGCTTTCAATGCCACTCCCTTTTTCACCAACAAGGCCAAAGCCAAGAAGCCGGTTAGCCGATTCAATCAATATGGCGGATCGTTTTCTGGTCCGGTGCTGATTCCCAAACTATTCAATGGCAAGAACAAGGTGTTCTTCATGTTTGCTTATGAAGGAGTGAAAGATGCCTTGCCTGCTCCTAGCACCAACACCATGCCAACCACAGCAGAACGTTTGGGCGATTTTTCTTCCCTCCTTAGCGTGGACTCCATCTATACGATTTTCGATCCGCTTACGGGCGTGGCCCAGGGTGTCCGTGTGGCACGCACACCATTTCCAGGCAATTTTATTCCTGGCGGCCGCATCTCTTCCATCGCCAAGAATTATCTTC
>JANMWO010000128.1:0-11241 GCA_031394025.1 Acidobacteriota bacterium | reverse complement strand
GCCAAATCTTGGGCAGAAGATTCGGAAAAACGGACTGTCATAGAACCAACTTGAACTGCCCCTGTTTCAGAACGAGTCACTGTTTCCGTCAATCCGCCAAGAAACGATTCATAAAGTGAAGGGCGAAAGTATCGACGCAGTTCTAGTCCTGGGAAGCACTACGTTTTGGAACTCGGTTGCTAAGGCTGTGGCGATAGAAGAGAGTTGCGAAGATAGGCGTTTGGCTTACGTTGCCATGAGCCGTGCACGTAATTTGCTAGTTGTTTCTTTACCCGCTCCACACTTTGAGAAGCACGCGAAGAATTGGATCAAGTGGGGTTTCACCGTTCTTTAGGTGGACTGGTTGACCCCACCCTCCCCCGCAGATCCCAGAAGCCTAATCAATGTGAGCCTGAATTCGGATACAATCTTGTCATGCGTGAACTGTTGCTCACTTGCCTATTCGTTGCTACCTCCTTCGCTGAGACCGGAAAGTTTGGTTCCTTCACCGATTCCAACGACGTAGGTGCTCCTCCCCTGAAGGGGTCGGCGGAGTTTACTGCATCCACCGGGCAGTACAAAATCACTGGTTCGGGTTCCGACATTTGGGGCAAAGCGGACCAGTTTCATTATATTTGGCGGGAAATGTCGGGCAATTTTTCCGTTACCGCCACCGCTAAGTTCCTCACTGAAGGAGTGGCGCATCGCAAGGCTGTCCTCATGCTCCGCAAAAGCCTGGACACCGATTCCCCATTTGTTCACCTGGCCATTCACGCTGATGGTACGCCTGCGATTCAGTTCCGCAACACCAAGGCCGACAACACAAATACAGTCGATTTTCCAATGGAAGGTCCGGGGATTTGGAATCTGAAACTGGTGCGGCAAGGCACTTCCATCACCGTGTGGATCGCCAAAGACGGCGCTCCCTTACGCGAACTGGGACACACCATAAATCAGTTGGGCAGCCCGATATTACTGGGGCTTGGGGTTAGCTCGCACACGAAAGAAGCCACCAACACGGTGTTGTTTTCCGATGTATTGGTGGAACAATTGCCCACGCCCGCAGCGAAGCCTTAATCACCAGGAACTATAATTATGCCAACTATGCGTCACCTTATACTTATCGGTCTGCTTTCCGCTCCAGTGTTTCCGCAGAGTGAAACTTTGGGCATCTTTACAAGCTCTGGGGATGTGGGCGGTCCGGCGATCAAAGGGTCCACTGCATTTGATGCGGCAACCGGGCAGTATCGCATCACCGGTGCTGGGGCCAACATTTGGGGCAAACAGGATCAGTTCCAATATGCTTGGCGAGAGATCACCGGCAACTTCACCGTGACGGCCACCATGCGCTTCCTCGGTCAGGGCAACGAGCATCGCAAGGCAGGTATTATGGTGCGCCAGACGCTGGACACGGATGCCACTTACGCCGATGTCCTGATTCACGGTAACGGCATGCCTGGGCTTCAATGGCGTAGCAAATCCGGGGATGAGACCAACACGTTTGATCCGCCGTTTGATGGTCCGGGGACATTCAAAATCAAGCTGGTGCGCACGGGTGTCAAAATGTATATGTTCATTGGAAAGGACGGGGCTGAACTGAAGGAAATCGCGCATACTGAGGTTTCGTTTCAGAACCCGGTGCTGGTGGGGCTGGCCGTTTGTTCGCATCGGGCGGACGCAGCAGACACCGTAATATTTTCGGATGTTTCGGTGGAAGCACAAGCGCCACCAGTGCCCAAGAAACAGTAGCGCAATGCGTCATAGATTTAGCACATTCATTGCCGGTTGGATGATTATTTCGTCCGTAGTCCCAACTGTATTTGCCAGCGACGCTATGCCTGTGGCACAACAAAACGCGTTGGTGCATCAGTATTGCGCGGTCTGCCATACCGATGCGGTGAGGAACGGCGGTCTTTCTCTGCAACATTTCGATGCGGCAGAAGCAGCCCCCAGCTTAGCGGCCATGTTGGTCAGCAAACTAAACGGTGGAGCAATGGGCGCGGCAGGTATAAAACCACCTGAGAAATCAACAATCGATGGGCTTTTTAATGCCCTTACGGTTCGGGCGGCTCGGGCCAAGGAATGGGGCGTGGAGCACACACAAGACCCAACGACTCATGCGCCGCTGCTGACGGCGAGCATCCTGCGGGAGTTGCCTTTAGCCAGAAATACCAGCGTAAGTGCGATGTACCGATTGGTGCTGACCTGCAACGTTGAGGCGCATGAAGGGGAGATGCAACTATCCTGGTCACCGAGTCCGCAGACGGGAACCTTGTCCGCTGTTGTCGACGGAAAGACAACGTATACGTACAAGGTTGAGGGAACCGAAAAGATGGGTAACGGGAGCGCAGTAATCACAGGCCCGGCAGCGGTGAACCTTTACGAAGGGAAAAAAGATTCGCGAAATGCAGGCATGAGGTTACCGGCGAAATCGCTATTGATTTCAGATCTGTTTCCGAATGAGTCGGTTGAATTCTCGTTCAACGATTTGCCCAAGGCGGCACGGCAATTGCTTGGTGCGTGTTTCTAAACCTGACGATGGTTGAATACTTTAACATGCAAGTGGAAAGAATATAAAAGAATATTTACCTTCATGGATCCGATTTCGAAGTTGTCTACAAAAGGCAATCGGGCCGTGTTTGCCGATGCCGCAGCGTTCGGAGGCCAACTTGTAAGCATAATTATTGAAGAAGCGAAAGAATGGAACTGGCTGCCGCCAGCAAGCAAAGTATTTCTAATGGGATGGCAATTCTTTGAGTGTGGCGATCCTCAGGTTAAGGCTCAAGAAGCGGCACAGCAAAGTGTAAGACTTGCTTCCCCCACTTTCCTGAAACATCGGTTGTTGTACCGTGTGGTACGAGCAACTCACAAACAGACGGGCTTAAAAGGTTCAGATCGCCATTGGAGAGTGCATCGTCGAAGACTATTAATCGACCGATCCACTGCCGCTCGACGACCATGGTTTGTTCCCCTGCTTCGGCAAGATGCCAGGCGAGAACTTTTCCACCCTCACCGCTTCCAATGATCACGTTTTTATAGGTTTCGGTGTTCATGCGCACTCCCCTTTTCGGCAACGTCCAGCGCCGAACAGTTTTTACAAGGCCAATTGAGGCTGGTAACGCCTGACTTTGATATCCCCTTCACGCCGACGGGCTTGGGCAAGATCATAGGCGGCTTGCAGACGCAGCCAATGATCCGCGTTCGACCATCCGGCTTTTTCCAACCTGATCGCCATTTCAGGCGATATTCCAGCTTGCCCGTTTGAAGACTCGGGAGAGAGTATGACGAGCTACTCCCAAGACTTTGGCGCCTTCGGTCACACTCAACCCCAAGGGTTCAAGGCAAGCGTCCTTGATGGAGTGGCCGGGATGCGGCGGGTTTTTCATCGGCATGTTTTTATTTCCCTCCTTACGTTTTAGTGATAGTCCAGAAGATCAACATCAAGCGCATTTCCAACTTCAAGCGGGAAAACAATATGCCAGTTACCGGATATGGTTATACTCCAGGTAAATCGAGATCAGACGGGTGTTACGCTGCTTTTCATTACCCTAATTGCAGGATCTGTCTCAGGCCATTCTCCAGTGCCGACATCTCCTCTGTTGTGACTTCGCCAAGACGACTTCGCAATCGCTCTTTTGACACGGCTCGGATTTGGTCAGTCACCGCCACTGTAGGCTGCCCATCACAGCAAATCGCAATCAGGATCGGCGGACTGGCTTTAGGTGAACTCGACAGAGGGATAACGATCACGGTTCTACGCCTTTCATTAAGCACCTTGATCGAAATCACGACACAAGGTGTCTTGCGAATTTCTGAGCCGAGCGTTGGATCCAAGGCGACCCACCAGATATCACTGCGGTCCGGGATCACTTCCACGGTTCTGCCATCACGTCGCCCATGCCGTCAAATTCTTTCTCGATTTCGGCGACGTCCAGCTCTTGATTCGCAATCTCGCAGGCACGCATCCAAGCAATGTCGCGATCTGCAAGGCGCAAAGCCAAAGGCTCGGGTATGCTGAATGTCATTTTTCTCATTGCCGTACACCATAGTGCCAGAATGCGGGCGCCCTTTCCTTGTTTGGCTAAAGTAAGAGTACTATCCGCAGATGTCGCAGATGAGCGCAGATAACACAAACAATTTCAAGTGCAGACCCCCAGTACCCCTCAAACCCATTTCCTAAAGCTTCCACATACCTATACGTTGTATCCTTAGTCTTTCGGGAGATTTCTAAATTTGTCACGCCTTTCCGCTGCCTTCAGCATTCTGTTTACAGGCAAGCTTTCTGAAGACGATGCCCGCACGCTTGGGTATGTCAAACCTATTGAAGTGAAGCCGGTTGCGCCTGTTAAGGAAGTCCGCGCGTCTGATGGGGCCTTGCAGTTACTGGGCATCCTGCAGCGAGACGCCCGTCTGGTGGATTTCCTTATGGAAGACATCTCTGGCTATTCTGATGATCAAGTTGGCTCGGCCGTGCGCAGCTTGCAGGAACAATCGGCCACTGCCTTGAAGCGGTATTTCACCTTGGCACCAGTCATTGACGGTGTGGAAGGCACGGCAACCACTGCCACCGCTGCTGGGGCGATGGCTGCTGATGGTGTCAAGTTTTTGGGCAACGTCCCGGCCAAAGGCAAGCCCCAGGGCGGCACCTTACGTCATAAAGGTTGGAAGGTGGAAAAGGTCAGTCTTCCGGCCATTCCTGGTGGTCAGAACCCGAACATACTGGCGCAAGCTGAAATTGAGATTGAGTAGGAAATCCATTTGTCCGCAAAATATGTTGTTGGCATTGATCTGGGCACTACGAACTCGTGCCTTGCTTATGCCCCATTGAACATCGACGATGAAATTGTACCTGTCGACCTATTCGCGATTCCGCAACTGATCAATCGTGGCGAAATTGGTGAGGAGCTGCTGCTGCCGTCGTCCCTGTATCTACCGCAGGAAACGGAGTTCGCTCCTGATAGCAATCCGCTACCCTGGAACCCTTCGCCATCCATGATCACAGGCGTCTACGCGCAGAAACGTGGCGTGGAAGTGCCTGGTCGCCTGATAACATCGGCCAAGAGTTGGCTCTGCTTTGCGGGGATTGATCGCAATGCCGCGCTGCTGCCTGCTAATGCTGCTGAGGGAATCGCGAAGATTTCCCCAGTGGCTGCATCACGACAGTATTTGGAACATCTGCGCCATGCCTGGGAACACGTGCATCCCGACGCTCCCCTTGCCCAGCAACAAGTGCTGATCACCGTGCCCGCGTCGTTCGATGCAGTTGCCCGGGATCTCACGCTGGTAGCCGCTCGCACTGCCGGATACGGTGAAGTGGTGTTGCTGGAAGAACCGCAGGCGGCATTTTATGCCTGGCTGGAACGGCATCCTGATTGGCGCAATCGGGTCCATTCTGGCGATCTGATTTTGGTTGTAGACATTGGCGGTGGCACCACTGATTTCACGCTGATCACTGTGACCGATAAAGATGGCAACTTAGAGTTGGAACGAGTCGCAGTGGGCGAGCATATCTTATTGGGTGGCGATAACATTGACTTAGCTCTGGCTAAGTCAGTGGAGCAGGATCTTGCCGCGCGGAACATTAAGTTAGACGCCATGCAGCTTCATGTATTGTGGCAACGCTGTCGTGCTGCCAAAGAGAAGTTACTGGCTGAAGGGGCAACGGCAACCGAAGAAGCAGTTACTATACTTGGTCGCGGCACGGGGTTGATCGGCGGGACTATTAAAGCCACACTCAAGCGCGAGACGATTGACCACTTACTCAGTGACGGATTTCTGCCGGAAACTTCGAGTGACGACCTGCCATTGAAGTCCAAGCGAAGTGGCCTGCAGGAAGTTGGTTTGCCCTACGCATCGGATGCTGCCATCCCCAAGCATTTAGCGAAGTTTTTACGGCAACCTTCGGCGGTGAACATTCGCCGAACCCCCAGTGGGCTGGCGGCTCCAACGCATGTGCTGTTCAACGGCGGCGTGTTGCGTGCACCGTTAGTTCGCGGACGGTTGATGCAGATATTGAATGGCTGGCTGACCACGGAAAACATGCCGGAATGTGCGGTGCTGGAAGGGGAAGACCTGATGCATGCGGTGGCCCGTGGTGCGGCTTACTATGGACAAGCGCGGCAAGGTCGAGGGATTCGCATTCGCGGCGGCGTTCCGCGCACTTACTACATCGGCATTGAATCGGCGATGCCTGCGGTACCTGGCTTCAGGCCTCCCGTGAAAGCGCTAGTGGTTGCGCCATTCGGTATGGAAGAAGGGACATCGGTGCCAGTGGCTGCCAGTGAGTTCGGCTTAGTGGTTGGCGAACCGGCGGAGTTCCGCTTCTTTGCATCGTCCATCCGCAAGAAAGATGCCCCTGGCGAGATGATTGAATTAGTGGGTGACGAACTGGAAGAGTTGAGCCCCATTGAAGTCTGGATGGAGCATGCTGATAAGCAAGTGCAAGCGGGCGTGGTTCGAGTAACGCTGGAAAGTGTGGTTACGGAAACTGGCGTGTTGGAACTGTGGTGTGTTTCGCGCGATGGGCAGCGCTGGAAATTGGAATTTAATGTTCGGGAACGAGTGCAATGAAAATTGGAATTGACTTAGGAACCACTAACAGCGCGCTGGCGTATATAGATCCAATGGAAGCGGAGGAAGCCGAATTTCCGCCGATTCATATTTTTGAAATTCCGCAGCAAGTGGCCGTTGGGATAATGGAACTGCGCCGAACGCTGCCTTCATTTTTGTATGTCGGGGATCGTGAACCAACGGTAGGCGTCTATGCTCGCGAACAAGGGGCGCTAGTTCCTACTCGCAGTATTCATTCGGCAAAATCGTGGCTGTCCAATGCGGAAGTGGATCGTACAGCAAAGATCCTTCCATGGGATGTGCAGGAATCGTCACGTGAATTTTCGCCAGTGGAAGTCTCTGCAAAATATCTGGCTCACATGCGCGAGGCTTGGGACAAGGCCCATCCCGACTTGCCATTGGCAACGCAGGATCTGGTGCTCACTGTCCCAGCTTCGTTCGATGCTGAGGCTCGCGAACTTACGGTGATGGCTGCAAAAGAAGCGGGTCTGGAAAAAGTGACGCTTATTGAAGAGCCCGCCGCAGCCTTCTATTCATGGATTGCAAATCACTTGGCGCAATCGCGCAAGAGCCTATTTGACGGCATGACTGTGCTGGTTTGCGACGTCGGCGGAGGCACCAGCGATTTCACGTTGATCAAAGTTTCCCGCACGGGTGACTTAGTTGATTTCACCCGCACTGCTGTGGGCAAGCACTTACTATTGGGCGGCGATAACTTAGATTTAACGCTGGCCTGGTTAGTGGAAGCGAAGTTAGGCACGCAACTTTCCATTCGTCAACGCAGCGGTTTGCGACGCCAATGTGCGTCGGCTAAAGAGAAGATGCTGGCCGATGCGTCGCTTGAAAAAGTTGAGATCACAGTGCTGGGTGGGGGCTCATCGCTCATCGGCGGAACACTGCGGACTGAGATCACAAAGGCTGAAGTGCTGGAACTGGCGCTGGAAGGATTCGTTCCATTTTGCGAACTGATTGACCGTCCCAAAGAAGATAAGAAGAGCGTGTTTCGGGAACTGGGCCTGCCCTATGTGGCCGATCCTGCTGTAACTCGGCACTTAGCCGCATTTCTGGAGAGCGCGGGTGGTGCAGTACCCGATGCCATTCTGTTTAACGGTGGGTTTTTTATTCCCGCCATTCTGCGGGATCGTGTGGCCGATGTTATGGAAAAGTGGTTCGCCAAGCGGCCCATCATTCTTGAAAATCACGATCTTGACCTGGCAGTAGCCGTTGGGGCTGCCTACTATTCTCATGTGCGCACTACAGGCAGCGGCGTGCTGGTTCGCGGTGGGCTGCCGCGCACTTACTATTTAGGTGTGGGCGATGCGGGTGAAGTTATCCGCACGATTTGCCTGGCTCCCAGAGGTGTGGAAGAAGGCGCCACACTTACGCTTGATGTACCGAATCTGAAGCTAGTCGCGAACAAACCAGTGTCATTTCGCTTGTACAGTTCCCTTACTCGGACTGACGATAAGTTGGGCGACTTAGTGGACTTTCCCGCTGCGGCGCTGGAATCTGAGCTGCACTTGCACGCCCCTTTGAACGCGCTGATCCGTTTCGGCAAACCGGTTGGCGAACGGCTGATCCCAGTGAAAATAGGGGCCAAGCTTACTGAAGTGGGCACTCTTGAGTCTTGGTGTGATTCGCTTGAGAGCGAACATCGTTGGCGGCTGCAATTTGAATTGCGCAAGGCTGCAAAAGCAGGTGCAATCAACAAGCGCGCCGCCGCTGTGGTGAGTGACGAAGCGGTGGAAACAGCTATCCAATTGGTTACTGAAGCATTTGGGCCACAGGGCACACTGCCTCCGGAAGAGTTACCGGCAAAGCTGGAAGCAGCCATGGCATTGGGACGCAGTTCCTGGCCACTTACTGCCATCCGCCGATTGGGCGACTTATTCCTGGAGTTAGCAGAAGGGCGCAAAAAATCGGCATCACATGAAGCGCGTTGGTTGAACTTAGCCGGGTTATGTCTGCGACCTGGCTTCGGATATCCGGGTGATGAATTACGTATGGAACAGGCTCGTCGCATCTACGCACAAGGCTTGGTGTTTGCTACGCAAGTTCAAAATCAGAGCGAATGGTGGATATTCTGGGGCCGCGTGGCCGGTGGTTTGAATCGCAATCAGCAAGTGGATTTGTACCAGCGAGTATCGGCAAATCTGGGGTTGAAGGGCGGCAAGCCAGTGCGGCTGAATAGCAGCCTGGTTCGGGAAATGTGGCGTATGGCTTCCAGCCTGGAACACCTTCCCACAGGAACAAGAAGTGAGTTGGGCGATGCCCTGATCAAAAAGGTAAAGTCGGGCGATTACAAACCCAGCGAGCTGTGGTGCATCGCACGATTGGGCTCAAGAGAGCTATTCTATGGCCCCTTAAATCAAGTGCTGCCAGCAGCAACTGCATCGCGATGGGCGGAAGCTTTGGCGCCAATAGAAGGCACTGCGGAAGCCGTCGCCAGGTTGGCTCGCCGCACTGGCAACGTTACCATTGATTTGCCAACGGCAACCATTGATTCGCTTCGCACTGAGTTACGACGTCGGCCAGATGGTGAAAAATGGCTCTCGGTTTTGGAAGGCGAAGGTGGCAAAGATCTTGACGCCATGGGTCGTGTCTTCGGGGAAGAATTACCAGCCGGACTTGTGCTGGGCAGTGGAACCGTCGCCTAGTTGATCGCCACGCGCACGAAGTTCGCTGTCTTTCCCGATACGACGAATTCCACATCCACTTCGCCTGATCCGGTCAGCCCTTGTGGCAATTGGATATTCAATTGATCCAAGCCAACAAACTCTCCTTGCGAGCCCGAAAAAAGTACGTCTGCATTTAGGCCATTTACCTTGGCTGAGACTTTTGTCAAATCGGCGCGCGCACCAGTTCCGAACAGCGACAACACCACAGTTCCGCCGGGTGGAATTGTAACTGGGATGGCCACATACTTAGCTTGTGCTGCATCGTAACGAGCCAGTAGATGACTCTGCCTGGCTCCGTCTTTGGCCACTTCAATGGCGATCCCAGCGGCCAAGCCTTTGCCATCGCCAGTTGCGCTGAACAAGCCCGGCTCGGATGACGCCACCATCATAGGAGCACTCGTCAAAATTGCCCCATTGCGCATCACTCGCAACACTGTTCCTCCGTTGGGTACCTTCTCTGGAATAAGAAAATTGATTTGTCCGGCAGAGGTGAAGAAAAGTGGCGCGTCGTAAGTTGTGCCCTTGGCGTCAACAAGAGTTATTGTTGATGAATCCAGTCCGGTTCCGAAGAGGCTTGCAATGGATCCGCTGGCCAATGTTAGTCCCCTGTAACTGGCCGCTGATACAGCAACTGGAGAAGCCGCTATGTTGTCCGATGTGCGCCGCAGCACCTCGCAACTTTGCATGTCCTGTGGGCAGTACACTTGAAAGCCTTCGCAATCATTCTTGCCGTCGTTGATTAGTTGCCACACCATTACCCCGGCACTTGCCTGTTCCAACCCACTGTAATTTATCCAGGATTGGTACACTTCGGAACGTTGCGGATCAAAGGCGCGACCCGGTGCATTGCTGCAAGTTGCCGGACTTTGATTGTTCGCCCGTTTGCCGTATTCGCCAAAGTATGCCACCTTTCCAGCATCGCGAGCCAGCTCTTCATGACGTCGAATATAGATGGCAGAATCGTTGCCATCGTTCATTCCCCAACCCGCAGGATACAGGTGGTAACTCACCATATCTAAGTCTGGGATCTGGATTAAGCGGTGGTAACTGCACCCTTCCGATCCGCCTACCGAATAACGATTGCTCATGCCGACGTATAGTGTGGGATCGTCATCAAACCCTTCGCCCCCATCGGCTACCAGATGATTTGAATCCAACTGCTTAATGTAAGCAGCCATTTCTGCGGTCCATTGCAGCAGCGCATCGGCCTTGCCCACGGAAGGGTTGCGCAACTCGTTACCCAACTCCCAGGCCAGAATGGCTGGCTCATCGCGGTAGGTGATTCCAGTCACGGTGTTCTTCCGCGAAAGCAGCATCTTGATGTAGTCTTTAAACCAGTTCTTGATGGTGTCATCGGTATAGAACAACCCTGTTTCATTGGACGTCGGCGCACGACCCAGCTTCCAGGTCACATAACGTTGAATGCCACCGTAAGCTGTCCAGTTATTCGTCAATTTCAAGATCAAGCGGATGTTACGCGACTTAGTAAGTGCAATGGATCGATCGAGCGCAACTAAACTTGATTCCGAGTAGATGCCGGGTTGCAATTGGATGGCCGCAGGGTCGCCGGAAACCACATTGTCATTGTGGGCATTGGAACGCACAACGTTCATCCCCAAGGTCGCCATCTTGTCCAACGTTTCTTCAACGCCAGCCGTACGTCCGTAGACAATGTCGGCCTGGTTGTAATAAAGATTGTTGCCATTGAAACGAAACGGCTTGCCTTCCAGGGTAAGCAAAGATCCCACCCGTCGCACAAATTCCCCATCGTTTATAGTGGCCGCATCCTGGGATAAGGCAAGCCACGCAGGCCGTATCATCGCTGTACCCGCCCGTTCCACCTTCCATGGAGCATCAGGATCCACCACGCGCTGGGCCACGGCAAGAGTGGATAATGCAGCCAAAGCCATAGCCAAGATGAGGAAGCGCATGTCCGCAATTCTACCAAAGCACTGCAGGGGATCTCTTACCGAGTGAAAGCCTCTGATACACTGACCTCAGTCATGAAGCCACT
>JANMWO010000068.1:0-9961 GCA_031394025.1 Acidobacteriota bacterium | reverse complement strand
GTCACATTCATTGCCGCTTAAGAATCCACAGGATTGTCCGTCCGTTAAAGCGCCCAGAGCAATGGCGGCATTGCTCAGGATTGGGTGGAGAATAAAGCGCCAAAGCGGAACCTCACATAGAATCCTCCAACGATCCGGTTGGCCGGATATCCTATTTGCATACATGACAAAGTGACTCTCGGCCCCCGCCATGAAGGTTCTTGCAAAGAAATCTGGCTTAACACCCGGCGAACTTTAACTCCTGTGGTTGAAGGCCGTAGTGAAAGTCATGATGCTTTCGCGCCTATCCCGCGACTGGCCAACCTTTCATCAAAAGCGAACGGCTCGCCTGCGTGAAGAGTAATGCGTGAGCAATCAGGATGCAGTGGATTAAACCTGAATTCCGCAGTGGGTGGGATGGGCATCACTCCAATGTCATGTAGTCTCTTAGAAATCGGAAACTTTGCTCGCAAGCGAGCTGGTAAGCGGAATCGCCCAATGCCACTTAGTTTTCCCGCATCCCTGTAGCATCTCCAACCTTCGTTGGGATAACCTGTGGCTTCCTGGCCTGGATTGTTGCTATCAGCGTTCATCGGCGTCCATCAGCGGCCATTAATCTGGGTCGCACGCTGATAACACAATTGCGGGAAAACCAAGTGGCATTTAGGCTGAATGCCTGCCTGCTGTGATCCCGTTTGAAAGTTAAAAACAGAACCGCTAAGCCACCCGACGTTCCGCTTGCGTAATCTGGGCATCGTTTATACTGGCCAATCGACGCCGCATCAAACCATTGCTGCTTTCAAATTCCCAAAGCTCATTCCCATAAGACCGGCACCACTGGCCCGCAGCATCATGCCATTCATATTCAAAGCTGACGGCAATTCGATCTTCGGTAAAAGTCCACAACGTTTTCTTAAGTCGGTAATCCATTTCCGCCGCCCACTTTCTTCGCAGAAATAGCTTGATCTCCTCCCGTCCACGAATGAACTCCGTACGATTTCGCCATTCCGAATCCACAGTATAGGCCAGGGCAACGCGCTCCGGGTCCCGCGAATTCCAGGCGTCCTCAGCCATCTGAACTTTCTTCAGTGCGCTCTCCAACGTAAATGGAGGTAAGATTTGGTTCGATACGATCATGGTTAAATATAGCTTTTCCAAGGTGCTCTTCCATGTAAAATGGATCAGGAAAATTAAAATGACAAACACGAATCGACGAACTTTTTTGAAGCAGTGCACGGCACTTGGTGCCACCGCCAGCCTGGCTGCTGCCGCAACCGATTGGAAAAAACAGATTGGCTTGGAAATGTACACCGTTCGTGACCTTGCCGCTAAAGACTTTGAAGGTACTCTCACCAAAGTCGCTGAAATCGGCTACAAAGAAATTGAACCAGCGGGTGCCCGTTATGGTGGTCTTCAACCCAAACAATTTCGTACCTTGCTGGATCGACTTGGGCTGAGCATGCCCAGTACGCATGAAGCAGCCACTGCCGGTCCAGATCTGGAAAAGGAACTGGAAGGATTCCAAATTATGGGGCTAAAATATACAGAAATCCGCAACCCTGCGACGCGAGGTTCACAAGGGGTTACGGAAGAATCTGTGAAGCGCACCGCTGCCGATTTAAACCAGTTCGGAAAAACCACCACAAAATTTGGGATGAAGATGTTGTTCCACAATCACGCACAAGAGTTCCAGCACATCGAAGGCAGCAAACTGCGACCATACGACATTCTGCTTGGCGAAACCGATCCGGCGCTGGTAGCCATGCAATTAGATATCGGATGGGCCAGCGTGGCCGGACAGAATATTCTTGAAATGTTCAAAAAGAATCCCGGACGCTTTGAGCTGTGGCACGTAAAAGACGCACGGGGAATTAAGATTCTTCCAGCAGACCTGGATCAAAGAGCCCGCATGCGAGCCGTCACATTGGTTCCAATCGGTCAAGGCGAAGTAGATTATAAGTCCATCTTCGCCGGGGCGAAAATGGCCGGCATGAAACACTTCTGCATTGAACAGGACAACGCGGCGGATTGGGGCGATTCCATTGCCGCCGCTAAAGTTTGCTACAAAAATCTCAGCAAAATTCTGTAACCACTAAGACAGTACACTTTTGCAGAAATCGACACACTTGCCGATTTCTGCAAGAACCGATGAGCCTTCCGGAGTCTTGTATTCGAACTCAATAGTGGCCTGAAACGGGTACTTTTCCTTGCGCATCAATTGCAGAACTTCGGCGATGGGAGTATCCCCGTTCCCCCACGAGAAATTAGCACCATCGTTAAACTTCCGATCTTTCAAATGAATATGCGTGATGCGGCTATGATGCTTCTTCAGAAACTCCACCGGTGACACATTGTTTCCCGCAATGAAATGTCCAAGATCCAGGTTGATGCCGTTATATTTAGAAAACGCCATAGCCGTTTCCCAACTTTCCGGCTTGGCGAACGCTTCGGGATTGTGCATATTTGCATGACCGTGGTACCCCACCATCACTTTGTGTTTGGCAGCAATTTCCCCCAGCCATTTCGTTCGGCTCAAAGGAATTTCACAAGATAACGCTTTTCCACCCAAGGTTTTCACCACTGTGAAAAAGTAATCCACAACATCTTCAGGCATAGTGTCAATCCCGTCCACTTTGACAATTTGGATCAGCACTCCGGCATCCTCATACTTTTTCCGAAAGCCCTTCACCTTGTCCATGGAAAGTCCAAGGCGCCATTTGTTTAGCTCCGCAATTGCGGCTTGCTGTTCCGGCGTGCCCTTACCTTGAATGCGGCCATTGGCTGCTCCAGGAATGGCGGGTGCGCCAAGGAATGCTTCCACCGGTTGAGTACGCAACTCGACTGCACTTAAGTTCAAGTCCGTCATGTATTTAAGAACGTCGTCCGCAGTTCCCGGCAAGCCTCGAAAACTGTACGGGGCGTTGATGCCAATCTGAACTCCGCCAAACTTTGAGTTAGGCTTGGCCAACAGGTTGGCCGCAGGGAAAGCGGCCAGCGCCAGCTTACCAATGTCGCGTCTTGTGATATTCATGTGTAGTCCTTAATCAGTGAATTATATAGTAAACTGGTCCTAGCAGTACTGAGTACAAAAATAAAACAAAATAAGCTGTTTCCCTAGGAGATCTCCCCATGTTCAGTTGTAAATTCAATTTCTTGCGCGCAGTCCCGGTCATTGCGATGCTAACTCTGTCAATCCCCACCTTGAACGCCGCAGCTATAAACCCAAATTCAACCTTCTACTTCACCGGAGCTTGTTCCGATTGTGCAGGTACAGCCAGTGCAACCTTGGTATTAAGCAACTACAGCCAGGGTAGTTCCATTTTGTTGTCGAATTTAGTTTCGTTCAACTACACCGGCACAAACTTGGTCAACCCCTTTAGTTTTTCGCAGGCCGATGGTGGTTTTTTCAACTTTATAATTGGCGGAACCATTCCAGTAACGCTTCCTTCCGCCACTAATTTTTCCATCGGGTTTCAAACTTTAGGCAGACCTACCCCTGCTGCTGTCAAAACGAATGGGTCCACATTGGGCAACCCATTTTTTAACACAGCGTCAAATGGGATCTGGTCCGTTGCGGGTAGTGGAATTTTGCAGGACTTTGGAACTGCTGGCGGATTTAGCGGCTCGCCAACTCCAGAACCGGCATCGTTTGTTCTGGTAGCTGCCGGAATTGTCGCTTTGGCACTGCGACGTCGTACAGTTTCCGAATAGCAATCAGTGAGAGTCCTTCCCAGTTTTGGAGGGACTCTCCTGCCAATCAAACAAGAACTGTAAGCAGCGATGCTTGCCGAAGATTGTTTTCCGTAACCCCTTCAATTTGGACGTCCAACAGCAAATTCGCTGATTGCGGTTCCGCCAACTCCACTTTCAAGTAGTTTGAACTCAGGGCAATATTGCCATCTCCCAGCGTCACTACAGACAGTTTGCGACCCACCATGCTCCGTCGAAATTCCAGGTGCTTCTGCGCTGCTAAATCTCGTAATACTTTGTTGCGTTGCTTGCGAATCGGAATCGGAATCGCATCACCGGCCTCCGCTGCTGGCGTGCCCGGACGCTCCGAATAAGTGAAGACATGCAAGTAAGTGAACGGCAGGTTTTCAATGAAGCTGCGGCTTTGTTCAAACTCTTCTTCCGATTCACCAGGAAATCCAACCATCACATCAGCCCCAATCGCTGCATCGGGCATCAGTTGGCGAGCCCGTAGGATGCGATCCGCATAATGGCGCGGCCTGTACTTGCGATGCATGCGCCGCAGCACCGTGTCACTTCCTGATTGCAGCGGAGCGTGGACGTGCTTGGCGATTCGCGATGAATCGGCCATCAGTTGCAACAGTTCGTTGGAAAAATCCATCGGCTCAACACTGGAAAGACGCAGACGGTCGATACTGGTCTCTTCTAACAGCAGACGCACCAAGTCAACCAGGCGCATCGTGCTGCCCGGTTCACGGCCCCAACGTCCCAGGTTGATGCCACTCAAAACCACTTCGCGATAGCGGGTACTTAGTTGTCGAACCTGCTCCACGACTTGCCCAACAGGCATACTACGGCTGCGTCCACGCACAAAGGGGATGATGCAGAAAGAGCAGCGATTGTTGCAGCCATCCTGAATCTTCAAGTTGGGACGCGCTCTATCCCCAGCCGAATCTTCTACAGGCGCAGATAGAAAATCGTGCTGCTCAAAAATATCACTCAAATGAATGTTGCCGTGATATTCCGTGGCCGTGACAATATCAGCAATCTGCGTCTTGTGGGAATTGCCCACCACCCATTCCACCCCAGCCATAGCCGCCAATTCATCTGGAGCGCGCTGGGCGTAGCACCCAGTTACCAGGATTTTCGCAGCTGGATTTTCACGATGCACACGGCGCACTGTGCTGCGCACGTCATCATCGGCAGCAGCGGTTACTGTGCACGTGTTCAGAATCACCAGGTCGGCTTCAGCACGACTGGGAATGGCATTCAGCCCCTTAGCCGCCAGTAGCGATTCCAGGGCGGCACCATCGGCCTGTGTGGCCCGGCATCCGAAATTTTGAACGTAAAACTTCTGCACTCCTCTATTGTAGCCGTCACCTAACAAGAAGTACCCTCAAAGTGAATGTTCGCGCTCCTGATCTTTCCAATACTTTTTTTCCACGACTGGCCCCAACTATTGGGTCCGAATCGCAATGGCATTTATACCGATTCCGACGTCGCTTGGCCCTCTTCCGTCGCCTGGGAAAAGGAAGTTGGTGCAGGCTTTGCTGCCCCGGTGATCGTCAATGGCAAGGTGATCCTGTTTCATCGCAAAGGGAAAAAGGAAATTGTGGATGCATGGGAAGCCTCCACCGGGAAAGCACTTTGGACTTTCGATTACCCCACCAACTATAAAGACGATTTCGGATTTGACGACGGCCCACGTTCCGCCCCTACCGTTGCCGATGGCAAAGTCTTTACCTTCGGTGCCGAAGGCGTGATGCACGCCATTGATCTTAATACCGGAATCAAGCTGTGGCGGGTGGACGTTCACAAGCAATTTAACGTCGAAAAAGGATATTTCGGGGCCGGTTGCTCACCACTGATTTACGACGGCAAACTGTACCTCAACATCGGCTCCAAAAAAGCTGGTATCGGCGCGTTTGATCCGGCCACTGGGAAGAATATTTGGAAAGCCACCAATCATGAAATGAGCTATTCCTCACCAGCGGCAGCTAAGTTCGGAGTCGTCTTTTTTACCAGGGAAGGCATTGTTGTAGCAGACAAAGACACGGGGGAAATCATCTACGAAAAACATTGGCGAGCCCGTGCCCATGCCTCGGCCAACGTCGCTTCACCCATTGTCGATGGCAATCGGTTATTCATTTCCTCCAACTACGCCGTGGGGGCAATTGTGGTGGATTTCTCAACCAGTCCCCCTACCGAATTATGGTCCGGTGATGACGCCATTTCCGCCCACTACGCCACCCCGGTGCTGAAAGATGGGTTCCTCTACGGTCTGCATGGGCCCACACAAACCGGTCAACAATTACGAGCAGTGGAAATGAAAACAGGGAGAGTCGCCTGGAAAATGCTCGCCGGTCCAGGGGGTGGAACGGTCACGCTGCTGAAGGATCACTTAATGTTTCTGCGTGATGACGGCCAGCTTTTCAAGATCAAACCCAATCCTGAAAAGCTGGAAGTCGTCGGTAACTTCAAAGTGATGGACGGAAAAATTCGCGCATTCCCGGCCATTGGAAACGGCCTGGTCTGCATCCGCAACACAAAAGTGCTAGCCTGCTTGCGCTAACTGGCGCACTCGCCGCGACCCAGTTGCAAGGAATAAGTGACATCATCACCCCAATCCTTGTACATATCTTCATCCATCTCCGTCGGCTTCACTAAGTCTGCAGTCAATTCTTTGAAGAACGTAATTTTGTTGCGAAGCACATAATTCCGGAACGATTCACCCGTCTGGCGATCTTTCATGAAATGTTCCAGCACGCGGTCCACTGCCACCGTCGTCAGTCTGGCCGGAAGGCTTTGTACCATTGCCGCAAAACGCATCACCCCATCGCTATCGTAACCACCGCCCAACATCATCAAATAGTACGGCACTTCACGACCATTGATTTTCCGCGAATTCCCAAAGAAGCCCAGATCAGCGGTCCAATGCTGCCCGCAGGCGTTGGGACATCCGCTAATGTGAATGGAAAGTTTTTTTACTTCGACATCAGTGTATTTCCTGGTCGATGCTGTCAAAGCCGCACCCAGGTTCATTGATTTAGTAAGAGCCAGGTTACAGGAATAGGCACCTGGACACGTCAGCGTATCGGTGATTTCATGTGCCCCGCCAGCGGCCAGCCCCAAGGTAAGCAATGCTGAATAGACACGCCGTAAGTTGTGCACTGGAATGTAGGCCAGATACACGTTTTGCATAATGGAGACGCGCAAATAGCTGTCGCCAGCGTCCCGAGCAATGCGCGCCAGTCCACGCATCTGTTCCGAAGATAAATTTCCTTGCGTCGTACGAACAGTGACAATGGCATAGCCCGTTTGCTTTTGTTCTTCCACGTTGGTAGCCAGCCAGCGGTCCAATTCCGGATCCACGGAAGTGGCCCCAATTATAGGAAGTTCAGCACCAGTTCCAAGTGCGGGCGCGACCGTTTGAAAGCCTGCAAAGTTTTCTGGAACGGCAGTTGAAACTGCAACGCCACCGCCCTTCAAAATTTCTGCATACTCAGTTTCAATTGTTTCCTTCACCCAATCCCAACCACGATCACGCAACACAAATTTCAGACGAGCCAAATTTTTATTCTTGCGATTCCCGTTCTTGTTGAACAGTCGCAGCACGGCTTCAATCCGCGGGATGAGCTGTTCGGCAGGCAGGAATTCATCAAGCAGGCGGGCTTCCACGGGCATTGGCCCTAAACCACCGCCCACCACGACGCGGAATCCTTTCTGCCCATCTTTGATCACAGCAGTGCAGCCAACATCGTGGATGGCAATGGCCATATCGTCTTTAGCGCCGCCGGTGTAGAACGCAATTTTGAACTTGCGCGGCATGGAATCGTAGGCTTCCTTGTGAAGAAACGCAAACGCTGTTTGCCTGCAATACGGCTGAACATCAAAAACTTCATCGCCACGCAATCCTGAAAGTGGGCTGGCTGTGACATTACGAATTGTGTTGTAGCAAGCTTCCCGCGTGGTCAAGCGTCCCACGGCCAGCTTACGAAGAAGCGGCGCCACCTGGGGCAACGGGACAAAGTGATACTGCATGTTCTGCCGGGTGGTTAAATGACCTTTGCCTCCGGCGAAATCGTCGGCGCACTCCGCCAGTACATCCATCTGGTCCGCTGTCAAAATTCCACCAGGAATTTTGGTACGAATCATGTGGACACCTTCCTGGCGCTGGGTATAAACCCCCCGGCGCAAACGGTGCGGACGGAATTCATCGGGGGTTAGTTTCCCTTCGGTGAACTCTTTGGCCACACCTTCAAAGGCCGCAATATCGGCCTCCACGGTCTGGTTGAATTGTGCCTCAACGGCGGGGTCTGTATGGAGAACGAGGTCTGCCAATTTCAATCTCCTGTTTCTCTATCGAGATTACCATTAATGCCAAGCCACTGCAATATACCAGGGTACCAAAAGCGTACCCCCCACATTAAATCCGGGACAGACGAACATTTCTCAGATTTTTCGCCTTACATCACGTACCAATCCTGAATTCAAGCTGGCTCGACAATCGCCGACATGCTCCCTTTCGACGCGGCGATTCGCGGATCAGCTCCGTAGTTTTGAATCTGATCTTTAGCATACTCAGCCTCTGGCTTGCCGCAGGTGATGACAATAGTGCGGCCAGTCTGGTCCACCTGCTCAGCATGGCGAAAGGCTTGGGATTTCGATACGAAAAACAACTTCATCAGCATCTCAATCACGTATTCGTAAGAGTGATCGTCATCATTGAGCAGTACGACATTGAAAAAATTGTCAGGAATCTTCTTTTCCTTCTCAATCTTCTTTTCCCGCTCAATCTTCTTTTCCCTCTCAATAAAGACAGGTTCGGCAACTTCCGGTTCGGCAACAGCAGCAAAAACATTCCGCATTCTGATACTCCGTCAATCGTAACGTAAATCACAACCTTTCAGGAACGCATGCCGACAATCTGACGTCATATTATATGTAAGGTGTACCTAAGCGACGTCAATGTTTGCGCGCAATGGTATGCTGAAGATGTAAAAAGGGGGGCGAACAGGTTTCGACGGGATGGTTTTGGTTTGTTGAGGCGTGTCGGGTTCCGAGCTCCCGTAAAACGATCGGAAAAACACAACTGCCAACACGCAGTTAGCATACGCTGCTTAATTAATTAGGTAGCCGCTGCAGATCCGGGGCCCGCCTCGTTTCCCTCCAGCGTCATCAATGCGGGATAGGTTGAAAGTCTCCGTCTGGGGCAATCAATCGAGATCAATCAGACTGGACCGCCGCCATTTTGCCAAATCTTTGAGCGGTAGTTGAGACAGAAGACTTGGCTACACACGTAGTCTTGGCAGGTCAAGCCTTTTCGGACGCGGGTTCGATTCCCGCCGCCTCCACCATAATTCAGAAGTAAAGGAACCCCAAGGCCCTTCGGGGCCTTTTCCATTTTTGGTGACTTACTCAATGCTTAATTTTGATTGCGACGACACCATAACCGAAGCCCCCACGGAATCCTCCCCAAATCGACCATTCGCAATTGGCATGAATCCGATAGAATCGTTGTTTCATGCAAAAACAGCAATTTCGACCCAAGCCAGAAGTAAGCACGCACCACACAACTGATTCTGCTCTTCTGGTGGAACCGGGGGACCGCCACACTCGGGAACTCGAAATGGAACTGGCGTCCGCAATCCGATAGACCACATGCCAGCCAACACTACCGAACTCGAAAAGCGCCTCTGGGGTGCTGCCGACGAACTCCGGGCCAATTCCAAATTGAAATCGTCCGAATACAGCGTTCCTGTGCTCGGCCTCATCTTCCTTCGCTACGCCGATCATAAGTTCGCCAAGGCCAAGGAAAAGTTCTCGATCCAGGGCAGCGGACGCCGCACCATCGGCAAAGCCGACT
The DNA here is from genome assembly GCA_031394025.1 of Acidobacteriota bacterium. Taxonomy (GTDB): domain Bacteria; phylum Acidobacteriota; class Terriglobia; order Bryobacterales; family Bryobacteraceae; genus JANXSF01. The sequence goes on along the minus strand of JANMWO010000068.1, from coordinate 426 downwards.
ACCAAGCGCAGAGTGTCCTGTTCCTGCCAGAGACGGCCCGGTTCTCGAACCTGCTGAACCTGCCGGAAGGTGCCGATATCGGCAAGGCAATCAACGATGCGATGAGGGCCATCGAAGCCGACAACGAAGACTTGAAGGATGTTCTGCCCCGAACGTACAACCGCCTGGACAAAGAACTGCTCGTATCGCTTTTGAAAAACTTCGCGGCCGTGCCGATGGACCTTGAGGGCGATGCGTTCGGCAAAATTTACGAATACTTCCTCGGCAAGTTCGCCATGACGGAGGGGCAGAAGGGCGGTGAGTTCTTCACGCCCACCAGCATCGTCAAGCTGATCGTTGAAATCATCGAGCCGTACCAAGGCAGAATCTTTGATCCCGCCTGTGGCTCGGGCGGCATGTTCGTTCAAAGCGCCGAGTTCGTAGAGC
>JANMWO010000522.1:0-7059 GCA_031394025.1 Acidobacteriota bacterium | reverse complement strand
GTGAACTGCCGTTCCAACGGCGTGGCAACCGAAGAGGCCATGGTTTCCGGATTCGCTCCAGGTAGGCTGGCCGAAACCACTAACGTTGGGAAATCCACGTTAGGCATGTCCGCAACAGGCAACGCGTTGTATGCCAACACTCCAAACAAAGCAATTGCCACCATCAACAAGCTGGTTGCAATCGGTCTATGAATGAACGTTGCCGAAAAGTTCATGGTGTCCCGTCCTTACCTTTTTCTTCGCCACCCTTTTTCTTGCCGCCCTTGGTGCGCTCCTGCACTTTCATGCCCGGAGCAATTCGCAATTGGCCGTCAAGCACAACTGTTTCGCCTGCTTCCAACCCGCTGAGGATCACCAGATTTTCACCCACACGAGCCCCCGTTTTCACAGGACGCATTTCCGCTGAGCGATCTGCCTTTACAACGTAAACGTAAAGCCCTTCCTGCCCAGTTTGCACCGCCTGATTGGGAACAACCAGCGAGTTGCGCATGGTGGTCAACCGCAAAGTGACACGAACAAATTGCCCCGGCCACAGCTTGCGATCGGCATTGGTGAACGTGCCCTTTAACTTAATGGTTCCGGTAGTGGGATCAACAGAATTGTCCACGAAAGTCAGCACACCGGTCTGGGGCGTGGCCGTATCGTCCTGTGGCGCTGCCACCACTTGCAACTTGCCCTGTGCCATATAACGCTTGACATCCCCCAAGGTATCTTCGGGAATGGAAAAGGTAACGTAAATCGGTTGTACCTGGTTGATGGTCACTAACTCTGGAGTGGTCGCGGAAATCACATTGCCTTGTTTGACAGTGACATTGCCTGTACGACCGTCGATGGGTGAATAAATTTCCGTGTAGTTCAACTGGGTCTTCGCATTTTGAACCGTTGCCTTGCCCGCTTCCACCGAAGCCTGGGCACTGGCGATGGCCGCACGGTCAGCACTGATGGAAGAACCAATCACATCGGCATTTGTCCGAAACAGTTCCGCTTGATCCTTAGATGCCAATCCTTCCTTGAAAAGATTTGCGTAGCGGTCTGCCTGGCTGCGAACATACTTTTCCTGCGCCAACTCCCTGGCCAGATTGGCTTCTGCCTGACCTTGCATGGCCACATCTTTCAGTAAATTGGCTTCCGCTTGTTTCAGCATTCCTTCGGTAGGGCGGCGATCAATGGAAAACAATTTGTCGCCCCTTTTCACGTAATCGCCTTCGTTGAAACTAACCTTGGTTAGTTCCCCGCCAACTTGAGCCTTCACCGTAATGGTTGAAAGCGCTTCCACGTTTCCAATCACCTGGACTTCCAACGGGACGTCCTTCAGCGACACTTTGGTCAAGGTGACGGGTGCGTCGCCTCCGCCCTTCTTTCCTGAACCAGGTCCAGTAGCCGATCCCGCAGGTTTCGCGCAGCCCCAATAGCTGGCCGAAGCCCCGATTAAAAAGAGAAGGAAATACTTCTCTCGAAACTGCAAGCTCATCAAGCCTCCACACACCACTTTCGCCCACGGAAAGACGCTGTAAGCTCCGTGAAATTAAACATCTTTGGGAAACAAAGCGCAACCCTGGCGCTGTGCGTACAAAGTACCTGCTTGTATCGGCGTCCTCAACCAGGAAAACGTTACCGTTCTAGGCGGACTACTCCTTCAGCGCCAAGTAGATCATCATCTTGGCGCTGGAATTGGCCCGCGCAAACTCGCCCCTCAGCCTTAGCCAGTTCCCAAAATCCCGTAAGGAAAGAGTATACAATCCCTTATCGCGCACCACCATGGGTACCTTCTCATCATCGCACCAGAAAAGTCCGTCCGGGGAGAGTTGCGGCGTCAAAGTCAGTTGCCCGTCCAGTTCCAAAACCCTGACAAACCAACGAGCTTCCTCGGCCCAACCTGTTTCATAGGGCTCAGTTTCAAAAGGCGCGGAGAAAGTCGCGTTTTTTTCGATTACTGCTGTGAACGACCTTCTAACCATCGACAGAAACCAGCACGGAATCGATGAATAAAAAATTGCGAACACTTTTATGAGTCCGCACATCCACCAGCAGATTTAACAAATGGTTCAAGGAACGGTAGCCCTGCTCATAAATTGGAACTGGAATATTACGCAGATCCATGGTTAGTTCATTCACTTGCAATTCCACATTACGACGGGTCTGAATGTCGAAAACCCAACGCAAATAGTGCCAGTTCACCTTGGTTGCAATTTCGTTGAAACAAAGAGGCTGATGCCCGCCCGGAACGTCGGCCCAATCGCTGGTTTTAAGCACGTGATAATCATCCGTTTGCGTGGTCATTCCTTGACGTTCCATTTTCGTTGTCGCATGCAACGACGTTTTATACATCCACTTTTGCACCGACTTCCCTTCCAAATCAGTATTCATGTAACGCAGCGCACACTGATAGCGCGGACCAGCTTCACCTTCGCTGACGTCGTTGCTGATGGTGAAATCGCCGAAATTAAGTTCCGACGGGGAAACGTTCCCATCCCAGTTGCCATCGCCATCAAAGGTCTGTTCCGCCTTGTAGGTGAACCACATTTCCATTTGCACTTTGCACGGTTTTGAATACGTGAAGCGCTTCACCCCGACGGCAGTGTGAAATGGTTTGGGCCTCGTGGCCAGCTTCAGCGCATAGGTCCCACTCAGCGACCCATGAGTTCCCAGATCGAAGAACGTGCAACTGCTCAGTTGCGGTGGTCGCATGTCTTTCAACACAGGCCGCAAATCATCCAGGTTGCCATTGTGATTTGCCTGCAATTCAGCCCAACCGTTGATGCCGTTATCGAAATCGTCATGAAACAAAATCCGTTTCAGGGGATTGAAGCGGGCCAGCTCCGGGTTCCCTGCCAAGTAAGGAAGCGGTCCAGTTGGAACGGATGTTGGCGTTGGTGCGTTCGCCCGCCGCGGAGCTTGCCCACCACTGGCAGAAGCAGCAGCCATCATGCCCGCACTGAACAGCCTGCGATCCATGCTCATCGGTTGCGAAGCCAATCCGCCAGGCGTGGCCCCCAACTGGAAAGAACCAGATCTGTGGGAGCCAATCCTACGCCGTGTGGACCTTTTTCGTAAATGTGAAGTTCCGCCGGAACGCCAGCTTTGCGCAGCGCTAAATAATAATAAATACTATTTTCAGGGGGAACACCGGTATCGGCATTGGTATGGAACAGAAAGGTTGAAGGGGTGGTTGCTGTGACCTGATTTTCACTGGACAAGTACTCCACCAACTTCGGATCGGCGTTGTCGCCCAACAAGTTTTTGCGTGACCCTTTATGAACGAATTCCTCTTTGGTGAACGTGATCACGGGGTAGGAAAGCACAGCAAAATCGGGTCGGGAACTCATTCGATCTACTGCGTCCTTGGCATTGGAATCGCCGCTATCGAAATGAGTGGAAATGGACGATGCCAAATGCCCGCCTGCAGAGAATCCCCAGACTCCAATTTTATCGGGCTGTACTTTCCATTTCACAGCATTGGCTCGAACCGTGCGCACTGCCCTTTGTGCATCGTTTAATTCCACTGGATGATGGTATTTCGGCCCCAGCCTGTACTTCAGCACAAACGCCGAAATACCTTGCGAATTCAGCCATTGGGCAATCTGCTTGCCTTCATGATCAATGGCCAGCGCACCGTATCCGCCACCTGGAAATACGACGATGCATTTACCATTCGGCTGCCCCGCCAAGTAAGGAGTGATCGAAGGCTTGTCGATCTCTTCCTGCCCCATCGCCCCCGGGGCGCCATCGGCCCACAACAGTTCGGGAGTGGGCTCCTTGCGCTGCTGTGCTACAGCCGTCAAGGCCATCAAACCTATTAGCAGAAATTGCTTCATCGTGTTTCCTTTATGCAAATGGGGAACGCTTCATGGCGTAGTCCAAACTTTGTTTGGGTACTTCGTATTTCGAATAAGCCCCGTTGCCCATAAAACCCAGATCTTTTATCCCAATGGGGCTGGTATAAAAAGCGTCAACCGTCATCTTGCGAACCCAATCGAAAAACTTGGCACCCGCTGCTTGCGGATGGGGTTGCTTGAATGTGTAGTCACTAAAATCGCGGAAATCGGACTTCTTCACCACCGCCGATTCGTCCATTCTAGCCCGTTCCGTTTTATCCGCTTCCACCAATAAATCCAGCATTGCGGTTTGCTGCTCAACCGTGGCATTGACGAAACTCTTGCTGAACTTGCGATTCATCTCCGCATCCAGCCAAGCCAACCCACCATGATAAATAGTCGCCAATTGTTTGTTCTGGCTGCATAGCAGGTCAATGAATGCTGGGGCTCCGGCGTCCAGCGCGCTGCCGGAAACGTCGTCGGCAGGAACAATTAATTCAGCCAGCTTTCCTAGAGTCTTAAACTCCGCTGCCGACATCTCTTTCGCCGTGTAAACACCAGTAGCTTTCTGCGCACTCACCGCTTCCGCGTGGACGTGCTGCGCTGCTTCAACATCTTCCACTAAGCCGCCAGTAGCCACAACAGCAAAGGCTACCGCTTTGATTAATTCCCGACGTCCGGGTCTGCCATCAGGCGATGCAGGCGCGATATTTAGTAAGTTAGACATTGCCCTTCCTCATCTCTTCTGAAAGATAATCGCAAGCGCGCCACGATAGCGCATTGATGGTCAGCGTTGGGTTCTTATCGGGATTGCTCACAAACGAACCGCCATCCACCACAAAAAGATTTTTCACTTCATGCGCCTGCGTGAAGCCATTCAGTACTGAATTTTTGGCATTCAGACCCATCTTCACCGTGCCTACTTCATGAATGATGGTGCCTGGAACAGAAATGCCACCGCTTTCCCGTTGCGCATTATTCAGGCCCAACACTCTGCCGCCCATGCCTTCAATAATCTGGGTAAATGTGCGCTCCATATGACGTGCCTGGCGCCATTCATGATCGCTCCACTTAAAGTGGAACTTCAGCACCGGGATGCCCCATTGATCCACCACGGTCGGATCAATTTCTGTGTAGCTGAGCGCGTTGGGAATCATTTCACCACGGCCTGAAAATCCGACGGACGCCCCATAGCGCTGGCGGATATTCTGCTTCATGTCCTTTCCGTAACCGTAGGTCCGCGCAGCCCCATGGTAACTTCCCACACCGGGCATGCCGTATCCACCGCCGATTTCAATATGATACCCACGCGGGAAATCCAGTTTGTTGTGCTTTTCCCAATCCCACCAGGGCATGTAAAGATGAGCACCACCGTAGCCTTCCGTATCGTAATGCGGCATGCCCTCCAGCGCTGGAACGTAACCGCTCAACCCGAAGCCCACAGTATCCATCAAGTAGCGTCCCACCAAACCAGAACCATTGGCCAGGCCGTTGGGAAATTCCTTCGATTTAGAGTTCAACAAAATTCTTGCCGATTCACAAGCGCTGGCCGCCAGAATAACCGCCTTGCCCCGAATCACGCGATGTTCCCGCGTGCGCTTATCGACATACAACACGCCGTTCACCTTGCCATTGCCATTGGACAAAACTTCGCGCACCATGGCGTTATCGAACACTTTCACCAAGCCGGTTTTCATGGCCGGAAAGATTTCCACTTGGCTGGAACTATACGCAGAAGCCGTCTGGCAGCCACGCCCGCACTGTCCACAGTAGTGGCAAGGAGCGCGACCATTGATTGACTTAGTGATCACGGCACGACGATTGGGAATGCACGGGATGCCCAATTTATCGCACGATTTCTTGATTAGTGTCTCATGGACTTTGGGTGGTGGCGGTGTATGAAACTTGCCGTCTGGAGCAGAACGAATGCCTTCAATACTGCCGCAGACGCCGATGAATTCTTCCGCCTTATCGTAGTAGGGAGAAATGTCTTCGTAGCTGATCGGCCAATCGAAACCCAGGCCATCGCGCGTGTAAGGTTTGAAATCGAAATCGGAAAAACGGAACGACATGCGCCCGTAATGGTTCGTTCTGCCACCCACAATGCGCGACCGAAACCATTCAAACTTGCTGCCTTCGCCGACGGTGTAAGGCTCGCCTTCCAGTTGCCAACCGCCACTGGTGGTAGAAAAGAATCCGAACGGCTTACCTTTTCCAAAGTAGGAAGCTCCACCTTCTTCCGCGCCACGATGATCATAATCAGCCGGCATCTTATGTTCCAGAAATTCTTTAAAAGGGTCTAGCATGGGTCCGGCTTCAAGGAGGGCAACTTTCATGCCTTTACCGGTGAGGACACGAGTCGCCGTACCACCACCTGCGCCGGAACCAACCACGATCACGTCGTAGACTTCTTGACTATTGGGAATCTGCGCCATGTGGATATTGCATCACAAATGATAGGGGTCGTGCGAAGAGTTTTTGATTGGCGGGTAAAACGCTTTCGGGATGAATTGAAGCGACTGAGGTCGTGTCCCCTCATTAAAAACCAAGCTTATCCGCAGATGACGCAGATAAGCGCAGATAAAACCAAGCACCCAACAAGTGCGTGTTGGTTTTAATAGGATGGGTCGTGTTTCCGGCATCCAGGTGTGGTTTTGCTTTTTCAAAAAGATCCCTATAGGTCTTTTCTGCGGTGAGGCTTAAGTCAATCCGATACGCTCGATATTTTTCCAAATTCTCAGCGCCTCCCTGGTCCAAAACTTACTTAGGAGTATGTTTAAGATTCTTTCTAATATCTTCGATGGATCTGGTTTGGCCTTGTTGTGCCTCGGCGAACCCATCCATTAGCATTTGCATCTCAACAGAGTTCGATGTAATTTCAAGGGTCTCCATTAGCGACTTAAATTCATTCTGCATCGTCAGGTATTGTTCATAGCTGACGAGCACGGCTAAGGGGACATCGTGTTCTCTGATAACTAGAGTTTTTTTATCAACCGCATTCTTTTTTAATGTTGGACCATCCATGCGGCGCAGCTTACCCAGACCCACATGTTCAATTCTGGGGTCGATCACAGGTAAATCCAGGATGTTACGGCTTGCATCCAGTTTCATAGTTATATTGTATGGATAATGCCTGTCCTCGTCAAATACAATGTCATTCCATGTACGTAAATCTTGTACGATGATTGTCAGTTTATGTTCTATAAATGCCGAGTACCACAAGGTCATCCGCAGATGACGCAGA
>JANMWO010000030.1:0-16414 GCA_031394025.1 Acidobacteriota bacterium | reverse complement strand
ACAAATTAACCCCCAGCCACCTAACCCAAATCCTAAATATCCAGTGCTTACCGGATCCATTCCTAACGATCTGAAAATGTGGCAACCCCGTCTTGGTTTCGCCTGGAACATCGGCGCCAAGGGTAGTTCCGTAATCCGCGTGTCCAGCGGCATGTTTGATTCCCGCACACCGGGATATCTGCTGCAACGCGTGTTCACCGACAACGGCTTGAACACTTTGATTTTGGATACTGCTACCGATCCCAGCCTGCTGAATTTTCTGAAAGTTCCCAACTCGTTCGCCAGTGTGCCGGTAGGGATCAAGACTCCTGCCAATAGCATTTACGGATTCGACCCTTCGTTCCGAAATCCGCGTTCAGGACAAGTGGCAATTTCACTGGAACAGAAGATTGATCGCAATACAAAAATCACCGTCGGCTTCACGCGTAACTCTACGTGGAGCCTGCAACGGCGCATCGATACCAATTTATTCGCACCCACTGTTCTTCCCAACGGACAGGCGGTTTACCCAACATTCGATGCCGCTGGAAACTTAGTGCAAGCATCGGGATACAATGCGGCAACTGGTGCTCCGATTTTTGTCGATGCTTCTGGAAAAACTCTCTCCGCAAAAATCGCCAGGCCTGACCCGACCCTGGGACAAATCAACCTAAACAAATCCGTTGCGCATTCCAGTTACAACGGCTTCTCCGCCAGCTTGCAGCGTCGTATGAACCGCCGTCTGCAATTCGGCTTGAACTTTACGCATGCCTATAACCATGACGACGATTCCAACGAGCGCGACTTTAACCGTCAAACGACCAACAACACCTTCAACATGAAATCCGATGCTTCTTATGCGAAGAACGATATCCGCAACAGTGGCAACATCAATGCACTTTATCTGCTGCCCAAAGGATTCACAATCAGTACGTTGTTGTTTGCGCGCACTGGAATCCCGGTGAAGCCAGTATCTGGAACAGACTTCCAAAATGATGGCAACTCAGTGAATGATAGACCAGTGATCAACGGGCAAGTGGCCGCCCGCGATGCGTTTCGGCAGCCAGGTATGTTTGATTGGGACATGCGATTACTGAAGGAGTTTAAGTTTGGTGAGCGAGTTCGGCTAGATCTGTCGATTGAAGGCTTCAACCTCACAAGGTCCAGCAACAAGACCTTCAACGGTGATGGCGAGACTACTTTCGGAAAACCGCAAGCGGCAATTAACACCAGAACGGGTTTACCCTTTGCCAACAACAATGCGGTGATTCCGACGTTTGCACCAGGGACAGATCGTTTCGGCGGACCTCGCCAAGGGCAGATGGGACTGAGGTTAGTGTTTTAGCTTGCGCTTGGTTCAACAATACGTAGCTTCTTAAATCTGTCGGACGGAAAGTGCTTCGCATTCCAGGTGACGAATTCTTGCATGCCAGCGTTGTTGGCGGTGAGGGCAATCCAGGAATCGTAGGTTCTTCCGCCACCAATTTCAGATGCAGCCAATTGCGCTAGTAAATTCCAGACTTCTTGTGATCCTGGTGGTTCAATCATTTGGAATTCACCGAAGTTTTTCCTGAGAAGCGAGTGCACCTCGCTTGCGCTTCTCCGAAAAGGAACAGGAATCCGAGTAAGAACTGAAAAGGCTTCCAGAAGAGTATGGGGGATTAGGTGCAGCACATCCCCTCGATTCAACCTACTTTCAAAGTCAAGCTTGGTTGTTTGATGGTGGACATGATTTAAGTGCAGAAGCGCAATCAAGCAATTAGAATCAAAAGTAAATTTCAATCGGTTAGCCCGATTCACCTGAGTCTACCTTCACGAAGATCATTCAGCACTTGATCCACAACATCATGTTGGAGCATCGGCGTTCCTGGGGGCATTACCCAGACCGTAAGTCTTCCCCGCTTCTCGTAGGTACCAATACTCTTTGGTCTGATTTTCAAATTTCCGTCAATCATTTCAACTTCAATCTTCGTTCCAGCGGACAGTCCCATTTCATCCCGAAAATTCTTCGGGATGACAATTCTTCCGGCAGCGTCAATGGTAGTGGTCATACCATTTACGATACCATCTCAAATACCATTTAGTGCGAATGCCGCGGGACAACCTTCCCCAAATCGCGATACTTCACCGCGAATTCCAGACAGGCACCTGTTTCCAATTGCCCCACATTTAAGCGATACAGTTCCTGCCAAGGGGAATCGTTCTTCAGTTCCGGAGCCACATACTTCGCCCTCCGCGCCACAAGTTCCTCATCACTAACCAGCAAATCTACACGACGATTCTTCAGATCCACCTTCACACTATCCCCGGTTTGAATCAGCGCCAAGTTCCCACCGGCAGCCGATTCCGGCGATGCGTTCAAAATAGAAGGGCTATCGGAAGTGCCACTCTGCCGACCATCCCCCATACACGGCAGCATCCGGATGCCACGCTTCAATAAGTAATCGGGTGGTGTCATGTTCACCACTTCCGCCGAACCAGGATAAGCGATTGGACCCACACCACGCACCACCAACATGCAGGTCTCATCAATCTCCAGCGATGGGTCATTAATGCGCTGGTGATAATCTTCCGGTCCTTCAAACACGATCACCCGAGCTGTGAAACATTCCTCGGAACCGGGTGTAGATAGGAACCGCTTCCGGAAATCGTCACTGATCACTGAACTCTTCACTAGTGCCGAATCAAACAAGTTTCCGCTAACCACCAGGAACCCTGCATTGGGACGAACGGGATTCGTATAAGGACGGATCACATCCAAATTTGAACTTACCGTAGTGGCATGATTTTCACCCATCGTCTTGCCGTTGATCGTCATAACCCCAGCGTTAAACTTACCAGCACGAATCAGTTCGCCGATCACTGCAGGAATGCCACCAGCACGATGGTAGGCCTCGCCCAAAAATTCACCAGCCGGTTGAATGTTTGCCAGCAGTGGAACTTCGTGACCAATGGTTTCCCACTCTTTCACCGTCAGTTCAACTCCAATGTGCCGCGCAATTGCGTTGATGTGTGGAGGACAATTGGTTGAGCCGCCAATTGCCGAACAGGCATAAATAGAGTTCTCAAAAGCTTCCCGGGTGAGGATCTTCGATGGGGTCAAATCTTCATTGACAATCTCAACCGCTCGCAATCCTGTGGCATAAGCCATCGCCCCTCGTTCACCATAAGGGGCCGGAATCGCCGCGCATCCGGGCAGTGACATACCCAGTGATTCGGCCAACGAGTTCATCGATAGCGCTGTCCCCATAGTGTTGCAGTGCCCGGCGCTGGGTGCGGATGCAAATACAATTTCCATCAGTTCCGGCATTTCAATTTCACCAGCCTGAAACATGCGCCTGGCTTCCCACAACGCCATCCCTGACCCAGCCAGCTTGCCCTTAAAATAGCCGTCTATCATTGGGCCACCAGAAAGCACAATCGCTGGAATATTCACGGTGGCCGCTGCCATCAATAGCGCTGGCGTGGTCTTGTCACACGCCGTCATCAGCACCACGCCGTCCAACGGATAGCCGCACAGGATCTCAACCAAGCCCAAATACGCTAAGTTGCGATCTAGCGCCGCAGTAGGACGTCGGCAACTCTCCTGCAATGGATGCACGGGAAATTCAAAGCAGATGCCGCCCGCATCACGAATCCCATCGTGCACTCGTTTGGCTAATTCCACATGGATTCGATTGCAAGGGGTGAGGTCGCTGCCAGTTTGAGCAATGCCAATCACCGGACGACCTGCCTGCAGTTCTTTGCGCGTCAGGCCAAAGTTGCCATAACGCTCCAAATAAATTGCGGTTTCGTCTAACCGGGATAGGTCATTGAACCAGATTTCACTGCGTCGTCTGTGTGGGGTTTGTGGATCACTCATGAACCTTTGATGGTATCAAAATAAGCTATTCCAGCACTTTTTTGTTCTTCACCCATTGGATGAACATGTCCCGAAACAACACATCGGTTTCGCGAAACTTTACCGTCTTCAGCCCCAGTTGTTCCAGGGAAACTGGATTCGTCGCCAGAAAGTCACTCAATGCCAGCAAGTACTCTTTGTTCGGCTCAACCGACTTTCCTTTGCGTATCGCGTCGGGAATTTCAGAACCTTTCAAGGTTGCCGTCATCATCACGTTATCAAAAGGGATGATATTCCAAATGGCACGCTCCAAAATTTGACCCTTCACCAAGCGGTCCCGAACGCCACCAGCATTCATTAAAGTGAAGTCGGCATGCATTTCGTCCAAAGTTGCCTTCTCTATCATCGGCACCAAATCTCTTTTTTCGAAGTCGCGTTTCGCTTCGCCAATCACCCGATCCACCTTGGCGCTAACCCGCTTCTCCCATTTAGAGACAAGTTTTTCCACGTCCGGTGCGGCAGCTATTGTGTTGGCATCCACAGCAAGTTTGGTCCATTTCCAGGACACTAACTTTTTCGTACTCTTATCCACTTCCAAATCCAATCGACATAGGTCCACGCCATAGCCCGCGCATCCCACCGCCACTCGACCATCCACAACTTCCAACTCTTTACGGCCAGTATGTACGTGGCCTTCCACCACCACATTCACCTGCGGAACTTGTCGGATAATGGCGCTACCTTCGTTTTGTTTAATATGCCCCAGGATGATCACTACATCCACTTTGTCCCGCAGCTCCTGCGCGTACTTTGCAGCCGCGTCCAGCGACGATGTAGAGTGCCAAGGCCCCAGATCCTTGGGCTTGAGAAATGCTTCCAGATCAGACATTACGCTGCCGATAATAGCCACCCGCAGCCCATTCACTTTTTTTATAACGTATGGCTTCTTTGCAAACAACTTGCCGTTTTGGTCTACAATGTTCCCGGACACAACCGGATACTTCGCCATTCGTAAAAACTTTTGTGTCTGTTGCCAGCCGTAATCAAACTCATGATTGCCAATGGTAGAAGCGTCAAACTTCAACAGGTTGCCTATCTTGTAAACCGGCTCACCACGGAAGATGGTTGAAACAGGAGTGCCCTGCACCAAATCCCCTGCGTTGAGGTATAAACAATGGTCGCAACCAGCGCGTTCTTTGCGCACTAGTGTGGCCAAATACGCGAACCCACCCCGGTGATTGGTATCGGGGGTGATCCGCGCATGCAGATCATTGGAGTGCAGAATAGTTAACTTGCGGATGTCTTCCGCCAGTGCCGAAGACATCCCTATCAGGCAAATAAATAAAAGGCGCATTCCCTTTAGAATAGCTATTTGCGCAGATTGGCGTTAAAGAACTCCAACGTGCGTTGCCAAGCCAAATCAGCCGCAGCTTTATCGTAGCGGGGCGTTGTATCGTTATGGAATCCGTGATTCGCACCATCGTACATGTGCATTTTATAGCTCACGTTGTTGGCCTTCAAAGCCTCTTCGTAGGCGGGCCAATTGCCGTTGATGCGTGTATCCAATCCGGCATAGTGGATCAACAAAGGCGCTTTGATTTTGCCGACTTCAGCGGCTGGAGGCTGCCCACCATAAAACGGCACGGCCGCTCCTAAATCAGCACCCATCGTTACCGCTAAACTGTTGGCCACACCACCGCCAAAGCAGAATCCCACTACGCCAATTTTACCGGAGCAATCGGGATGCTTCCTCAAAAACTGCGCTGCTGCCACAAAATCTTGCTGCATCTTGGGACGATCCACTTTCGCAAATAATTTGCCGCCCTCTTCATCTGTTCCCGGAAAGCCACCCACACTTGTTAAAGCGTCTGGTGCCAAAGCCAGAAAATTGGACGTTCCTAACCGACGCGCCACGTCTTCAATGTATGGATTCAACCCGCGATTTTCATGCACCACCAGGATGCCCGGAAGTTTACCTTTTGCCTCCGCCGGCTTTGCCAAATAGCATTTAATCGTCTCATTACCTTGCGGCGAGGGCACATTCACACGATCCGTTTTCAGACGCTTATCATCTTTAGGAATTTGTTGGGCCCAGGCATAATTGGGGCGCAGACTCTCAAAAATCATTGCCACCGTCATGCTGGCAGTTGCGAATTTCTTCGCACCCTCCAGAAAATCGCGACGTTCAATATCGCCGTGAACATATAGATCAAAGAGGTTCAAAAGTTCTTGAGGGTATTCGCTTGCTGATTTGCGTTCCATGTTTGCTCCTGTTGCATTCTACTATCTCCGTTTGTTCTACGGCTGACAACTCTGGGTTGTAAACTCAGGGCTGTAAATTATGTTTCGTAAACTCACTGCCCCGCCCGTTGTTCAACCAACTGAATGGCTAATTTATCAGGACCCTCAATCAGGGCCACCTTTACGCTTGTCCCTTTCATTTTCTTAACACCCGCTATCACGCGCACCCCGTCTTGGCGCAGCCTGGCTAACGTCGCGGACAAATCGGGAACCGCCAATCCCACATGATCCACTACCCGTCCTTGTGTGGAAACCAATTCTGTCCTGCCTTTCAAATAGCCCAGCGGATAAATAATTACATTCACATCGCCAACCATGAAGCTCGCCGAAGGCCCAACTTGAATATCGCGATACATGCGCTTCTCTCGTATGGGCGTGCGGCCCGCAGAAGGCCACTTCACGCCAAAGTGCTTCGCCCACCATTCGGCTGCTGCTAAAGGGTCAGCACTGAATAAATGAAGATGTCCGAAGCGATGATGCGCCGCTGTATTCAATTCAATCAGCGCTCCTTCGGGTCCGCGGACGTAGGCGTAGTAAAAGCCCGGCAGACGCGCCAGGTCGCTGATATCTGTCAATGGGGTATCAAACGGAGTGCCTTTTTCCAACTGCGCCGCATAGGTCTTTTTCATATCCTCTGCACCCCAGCCAAAATGCCAGATTGCAGATTCAATGCTTGACGCAGGAGCCTGCTTCACCTTGTTGAAGAGTAACCAGGATTTCTGCACCTTCACCGCATCCACTTTGCCTTCGAACTTGCCCCGCTCACAATCGAAGTGGGATGTATAAAAGCGCATGGCCGATTCAGGGTCAGTAGTATTCAATGCTAAATGGTGAAACTGCACTTGAGCGGGCAGCGCGACGTTCAGAGCAGCGTGCAGGATAACAACAGCCACCAGAGGGCGCATGCGCTAAACCTCCGATGTTTTTAGTTGTGCTTCGGCGGCCTTAGCCTGCTCTGCCAGCCTCTTCTTCCACTCCCCAAGAATTGTTTCCGCAACCGTTGTGCCGATTCTGTCACAGCCCGCATCATACAACCGCAGAGCCTCATCCAGCGTGTTCACTCCGCTCGCTTGCAACTCTGCCCGATCCCGCAGAATCTGTCGCAGCAGATTCAAGTCTTCCGTAGTGTATGGCGCACCAGGACCGAATCCGGTGGACGTCACCGCCACTGGCGTTTCTGTGCGCTTCAGAATTTTCGATAAGATGATTTTCCATTCATCCGTCAAAATTGCGCATTCATAAATGATTTTTAGGGTGGCGTTATTCTGTCGACAAGAATCGGCCATCTGTAGAATTTCGGTCTCGATATGCTGGAACTGTCGCGATGCCAGCTTTCCCACGTTCACCACCATGCTCAGTTCGACGGCCCCGCGACGCAACAGATCGCGACCCTCGTAAAGCTTTGTCGCTGTATTGGACGATCCATGTGGAAAGCCCACTACCGATCCAATCTTGACAGGAGAATTTCCCAAAATCCGTACCGCTGTATCCACATCCACCGGACGCACGCAGCAAGCGGCAACACCCATTTCCCAGGCCATGCGACAGCCATCAATCACCTGATCTTCATTCAAAGTTGGAGCCAGTAATTGATGCTCCAACTTGTTCGCCAAATCTGCATAAGTGACCAGCGCTGGCCGTTCCCCAACCTGTATCACGGTTTCTTCGAGATGATCCATAGCGTTCCCCATTGATTCATATTCGTGCGCAGCTTCGGCGTGCCGGCGAACCAATCTTCATGGTGGAAATTGCCGAAATTGCCCTTACCCCGTTCCTTTTCATCTAAGTCACCCAGGGCAATGTTCAAACCCATTTTCCGATCACCCATGGCCGTAGAATAAAACTTTCCAGGCGAAACTTCCAGGCAGGGATCAAAATTAATGGCCCATTCAATAATGTAACCCTTGCCGCCCGGTTTTACCTTGGCTGCTGCTTCCATGGCCCCCGTTTCAATCCATTTACGATAAGTGTTCCAAGCTGAATCGCTCTTGCGAGGTTCACCTTCCAGCAGTCCACCCTTGCCCACTCCGCCCAATCGCGACTTAGTCAGGTTCACCACCATCTGCCAACTCGAGCCATCTCCACGTGCCCCCTCATCGCCCTTCCATTCATTGGACGCGTTGATCAGCAATTCCATCTCATCACCAAACCAGGGGAAACCTTCTTGAGTCAGTTCATGCGCCTTGGGATTTTCATCAGGCAACCAGCGCGGCGTATCAATCCCATAAAGCACGTCATCCGTCACATCGAATGCAAAATACAGACGCTTGCCGTCATGCTTAACCCACCCTTTCACTGACAGATCTTTAGTATTTGTCGTTCGGGTGAAGGTGGGGATCCATTTACGGTCACTGTGGAATTGAACCGCATCGGCCCATTCACCTGGGTCAAGCACGGCATCAATCTTGGGCGTCTTACCAGGGAATGCTTTTAATGTTCGGGGGAAATCACCAGCGAATGCTGGCTGCAGGAAACACAGGATCACCAGACCAATTCGCTTCATTACTTCCGTTTCTTTTTCGCCGTAGTGGGGGCTTGACGCACGGGAGCCATTGCTATCAAGTCCACTCTGGCTTTAGCTGCACTGTCGCTATCAGCATATTTTGCAATCAATATTTTGAACTCGTTCCTCGCTTCTTCCTTCTGCCCAACTTTGGCTAGCGCTCTGCCTTTTAACAGCATGGCATCGGGAATTTTCGTGTTCTGTGGGTAATCGTTGACAACTTTATCGAAGGTGGAAATAGCGTTTTCATGATCACCACGCAAATAATAAATGGCCCCAATGTTATACAGCGCTGTTGGCGCTCTATCGGTTGTTCCATAGCATTTTACGTAGTCCTGAAATTCCTGAACAGCCAAATCGGAATTACCACTGGAACGGTCTCGCATGGCATTGTTGAACAACTGTTCTGCCGATGTTCCAGCGCATTCAGCAGGAGCATTTGCCGATGCAGTAGGCTTTGATCCTGCTGCTACAGGCTGATCCCCTGCCGGAGCCACTGGAGGCGGAGGTGGTGCCAATTGCTTTTCGTTCATCACCTTTACCAGCCCCGTCAAATCTACCAACTGCCCCTGCATTTTGGCGATTTTCGATTCCAAATCGCGGACCGCTTCCCGCACTCCGCCAAAGTCACTGCCCATGGCGTTAACTTTTTCACCCATCGACGCAATAGGCAAAGCCAGTTGCTTATCTTGCAAGGCAAGCTTATCGGTCATCTTTGCTTCCAGCAGAGCCACCGCAGTGTTGGCTTTATTAGTGGTCTCTAAAGTCTGCTTCAGCAGCACTTCCAGAGCAGCGAATTTTTCATCCTGACCGCGCTGCATAGATCGCATCTGATCTTGCAACAAGGCCACATCGCGCTGCAATTCGACGTATTCTTTCTTCTGGCCGAACCCGGCCTGAGGCAGAACAATCAGAGTAAGAAGGGCAAGGGTTTTTAGATTCATGGGAAGGTTTTTTTAAGACGAAGGGCAGGCTTTATGGGCCTGCCCCAACTACATTGTTTTAATTGCCGCTAAAGTGCGCGCGGCGATTTTTTTGATAGCAATCTTCGGTCGCATCAGTGCATTGCGGCCTCTCTTTGCCATAGCTAACGGTACGAAGCCGGTCGGCCCCCAAGCCCAATTGCTGCAGAAAATCTTTAGCAGCCAAAGCGCGGCGGTCACCCAACCCCAAATTATATTCAGCCGAACCGCGTTCGTCGCAATGCCCTTCAATCGTCAGCATGTTCGACGGGTAGTCCGCCAAAATCGCTTTCAACTTATCAGAATTGCGCGTCAATACGCCTCGACCATTTTCGTTGATGTCGCTCTTATCGTAATCAAACGTGACGTCAGCCAGTTCACGGGAAACCAAGGTTGTGAAATCTTCCTTTACTTTGGCTGGCGCAACCACTGGCGGCGGTGGCGGATCACTTACCGTTACCGTCGCACTGGATTCCGCTGTTCCCCCCGCACCTTCAGCAACCAACCGGTAGGTGGTTGTGGAACCCGGGAAAACGGCTCGGCTGCCATCCATTGCTGTTACTTCCCCCACACCTGGCGTGATAGTCACTTTAGTTGCGTCCTTCACGGACCACTTCAGTGTGGAAGAATTTCCCTTCTCAATGGCCGATGGTTCAGCGGTAAAACTGCTGATGGTCGGCCTGGAGAGCTTGGGAGCCTCTACCTTAGGAGCCATTTCTACTTTGGGGGGTGGGGCTGGAGGAGCTACTGCTCCAATCTTCTTCTTGCATCCAGCGCCCGTCAATACTAATGAGAGTGTTAGGGCAATCAATCCCAAACTTTTTCTATTCAAAGGTGTGCCTCCTCAATTTCGCAAAACCTAAAACTATTTACTCCACACCGGCATTTCATTTCTGCCGGCACTGGTTAACTGCCGCACTTGCGTCCCATCGGCCAGCATGGAATAAATCTGCATGCGACCCGACCGATTAGAAGCAAACGCGATATGCCGTCCGTCTGGTGCCCATGATGGGTTCTCGTTCCGTCCGGCTCCGTGCGTGAGCTGCACAAATTTTCTATCTGCTACGTCCATTATAAAGACATTGAAGTTACCGGGTTGAAATCCCATCGTCCAGGAAAATGCAACGTACCCCCCATTGGGATGCCAACTGGGATTGGAAACTTGTCCTTCCCCAGTGCTCATTCTTTCTACATCCGTTCCTTCAATACTCATTCGATACAATTGCTGTGGCCCGCCCCGACCGGAAATAAACATTACATCCGATCCTGTTTTAGGATTGATCTTCGCCTCAACATCAATGAAGCGCCCCGAGGTCAACCTCTTAATGTTTCCTCCGTTCATATCCGCACCGTACAAATTCGGATATCCACCCACGCTCGATGAGTAAATGACCCGCTTGCCGTCGGGTGCAAAAGATAGATTGGAGTTCATGGATGCTTGCTGATTGAAGAACGGCAATCGTCGATTGGTCTCAGCCGAATGCACAATAATCTGCGGCAACCCACTCAAGTAACTGGTGAAGGCCAAGCGCGAACCGTCAGGAGCGATGGACGGCATAGTGGTGATGGTTTTATAAACGGTCACCTGCTTTTCATTCTGCCCATCATAATCCATGGACCAGATTTCCTTGGTGCCAGAGCGCGTCGAGACAAAAAATATCTTCGATCCATAGAGTCCCTCTACACCAAATAGTTTCAGGATATCTGCGGCAAATTCATGGGCCACTTTGCGAGCCCCAACATCGTTCAAAGAGCCCAGGTACGTTTTCCCAATCATCTGGGCATTGGTCAAATCTGGCTGCTTCACGTTATACAACCAGCCGTACAAAACAAACTGTCCGTTCGATTCCGCAGCATAACCAAACGTCAAATAATTCGCACTCACCGGTGGATTGGCCCAGCCCGTCAGCCACAACCCCGTTGGTTGGGCATTTTCCGCAGGCTTCTGGAAATCCTGCGGACGCTGTGGAACTTGAATTGGATAGTTGCTCTTCGGTGCCATCTTGAACGAACCCGAAGTTTCAAGGTCGGAATACAGCGTGCTGTTGAAGACACTCATCAACGCCTGCGCCCCGCCGGAACCTCGCAGGTCGGGCACGGCGATCACTGGTCGAACTCCGCCAGTTAGTTTTCCAACGAAATCACTTTCTTGCGCCAATCCGATAAGTGCGCAAACTCCAAGTGTGATCAGTAATTTTTTCTTCATCGTTTTAATTCAAACCAAAACTCTATTGTGGCTGAATCCCTTTCAAATTGCCGAGGTAGTTCTGGAAACGGAGCGGCTTCCTGAATAGCTCTTTGCGCCGAATAATCCAGCGCTGGAATACCGCTGGGCTGAACGATTCGCGCATTGCGTATGGAACCGTCCCGTAATATCTCAAATTTCACAATGGCCGGGTTGCTGGTTTTCAGAGACGGACTGATTTCATCCTGCCGCCAATGTTCCGATATTCGTTGCCGCAACAGTTCCGCATACCAGCCAAACCGCAAACCCAGTGGCGCATTTGGCCCAATCCCGATGCCTCCACCACCAATCTGTTTGAAAATAGGGGAAACCGTCGCCTGCCCCACTGACGAACTCACACGATTGGGATCAGGATTGGCGTTGGCCATGGTGGCTGGGGTCCGCTCTTTGCGCTTGCTCGGCTTATCGTCAAGCACAATGCCATCATCGTCGAACAGCTTCTTCTCAATCGGCTTCTTCTTTTCTTTCTCTTCGGGGGCACGCTCAATTTCCGATTCAGTATCATCGGCTATCGGATTCACACGCCCCTGCCGTTGCGCAATGTTGATCGATTTCACAACCTGGACGGAATAGGCCCCAGCACCGGGATTTTTCTCGCCAAACGTTTCCACTGATCGCATGCGCCACCATGCAAACCCCAACGCAAGTAAGGCCAAGGTTACATGCAGGGTTAACGAAACCGCCAACGGGTTTCGTAAATTTTCCTCGTAATTAGCGCTTCCGTGGGGCATCGTCAACTGTTTGTGTCACCAGACGGACATCGTATTTCGCATTGCCCAGCGCACTGACCACTTGCGCCAAACCATCCCAGGTAGTGGCTTTGTCAGCTCGCACAAAAACAGCCTTGTCTTTGGGAAAACGTTTCTTGATGGCGGCGCCCAGTTCATTAATGTTCACCGGTTTTTCATTCAATTGCAGGTTGCCCGTGCGAGCCACCGTAACCACTGGTAAATCCTGTGCCGATTTCGAACTTTGCTGGGCAACTTTGGGGACGTCCACTTCCAACCCATACTCCACCACGTGCGCCGTCAACATAAAAATGATCAGCAACACCAGCACCACGTCCACCAATGGGATGATGTTGATCTCACTCATCTCACCCATAGAACTACGGCTGCCTCGCCTTCTGCCCGTCATGTTGCCGCCACTGGAACCGCCATTGGAGAATGCCATTTTATTCCTCGTACTGGCGTTCTGCCAGATTTAGAAACTCCAACGCAAAGTCTTCCATGCGACCGCCGACGTCGCGGATCTGCTTGCCGTAGTAGTTGTAGCAAATGGCCGCCGGGATGGCTGCAAAAAGTCCCATAGCCGTAGCCACCAGTGCTTCGGCAATTCCCGGACCCACTGCGCGCAAACTGGCCGATCCAGCAGCACTCAGTGCGTTAAATGCGTCAATAATGCCCCAAACGGTACCAAAAAGACCAATAAATGGCGTTACAGAAGCCACTGTAGCCAGCCAATTCATGTTTTTTTCCAGACGAGTGATCTCCTCGCTGATGCCCAATTGCAGTGTCCGTTCCACCGCAGGTTTATTGAAAAGCGTCCGACTCTTCTTCACTTGGCGGGACACTTCTTCAAAGCCGTATTCAAACACGGTCACCAATGGCGATTCGCGAAACTGCTCTGTGGCCAGCGCCACAGATTCCATACTGGTGGCCTTGCGGCAGGCTCGCATGAACTTGTTGTTAGATTGGTCAATTTTCTTAAAAAGCTTCCATTTTGCAAAGATCACTGTCCAGGAAAATATGGATGCAGCCAACAGCAACAGTAGCGTGGCAATATGTATTGGATTAGAGCTGACGAACAAATTCAACAGACTCGATCCTTCTAAAAGGAAGGCAACTGGTGCGATCAAATAGGTCTCCCTCAGTTATCTTACTGGGTTGACGCTTCTGGTGAAAGAAAAGTCTGGAAAAAGTTACCACTAACCGCGATAGAATTGAAGTCCAAGATGCGCTTCGCAATTTTCCTGCTCGCAACATTACCGCTAACAGCGGCTTCCATTCAAGAGACAAAACCCGAAGAGGTCGGACTTTCCAAAGATCGATTGCACCGTATTCACGAAACGGTGCAGCGTCATATTGACTCGAAGCAAATCTCCGGGGCCGTCACATTAGTGATCCGCAAAGGTCGAATCGCCCATCTGGAAGCCCACGGCTTGATGGATGTGGATATGAAGAAACCGATGACCAAAGATTCCATTTTTCGCATCTGGTCCATGTCCAAGCCCATTGCTGGAACAGCCATCCTGATGCTGATGGAGGAAGGCAAAGTGCGCCTCAACGATCCTGTTTCGAAATTCATACCGGAATTTAAGGGGATGAAAGTAGCCGTCACGCAAACCGCTCCTCTTCCCACTTATACTGTTCCAGCAACTCGTGAGATCACCATTCAAGATCTGCTGACCCACGTATCTGGCCTGGGCAGCGGGCCAACCAGCACCGCCGAAATGCCTCGCATCGCGCGAAAACCCGGCGATACACTGGCTGATTATATTCCCCGATTGGGAACAACGCCTCTTGATTTCCAACCTGGTTCAAGGTGGACCTACAGCCCCGCAGCAGCCTTCGATACGCTGGGCCGAGTCGTTGAAATTGCCTCTGGCTTGACGTTCGATCAATTTTTACGCCAACGCATTTTTGATCCCCTGGGAATGAAGAATACATTTTTCAGCCCAAGCGAAAATCACGTACCCCAAATTCCATCGACCTATCATAGGGACGCCGCAGCATTGGTAAAGACGGAAGCAATGAATCGCATGTTCGGCCCAACCTATTTTTCCGGAGGAGGTGGCTTGTTCTCCAGAGCAGAAGATTACGCTCAGTTTGCTGAAATGTTACTGGAAGGAGGTCAGTTAAACGGTAAGCGTTTCCTAAGTCCCAAGACGGTGGAACTGATGGCGTCGATCTTTGTGCCAGATACAATGCCCGGCAGATCCCCTGGCCGCGGCTTCGGACTGAGCGTGCAGGTAATCAGCGACCCCATCGCCGCAGGTCAACGCGTATCGCAAGGCAGTTTTGGATGGGATGGCGCGTACGGGACGCATTTTTGGATAGACCCGAAAGAGAAAATTGTAGGAATCCTAATGATTCAAACCGACAATCCGAATCGTCAATTGGATCGTGATTTTGAAAATGCAGTGATGCAGTCGATTGTAGAGTAATTGTTGGCGCGGTACTTGCTAAACTAAGAATAATTGATGTCGCGGGCCCTTAGCTCAGCGGTTAGAGCAGGGGACTCATAATCCCTTGGTCGTAGGTTCAAATCCTACAGGGCCCACCAAGAAAACAAAAGAGATGCGGGGAAAGCAAACTCCCGCGAATCAGTTCAAACAGATACTTTGGGGGATTCTTTGCCATGAGTAACTGGAACTGGTTCCGTCCACGAATTCGGAACAATCCTATCGGGTGCTCAGAATTCCACTAGGGCGCTTGGCGGTCGGACGGTGTACGCTAGTTCGGCTTGTACTCCTCAGTTGATTCCAATTGATACATTTCCTCGAACTCGATCTGGACAAGTTTGTCTCCTCGTAGTTTTGTTCGATAGAAACTCAATCGCGGTTCACCAAAGATCAACTCATCATCATCCTTGAACACTGATAGGTGCCTTTTAAAATCGCCGATGGTCATGGTTCAAAATACTCCTATTGCACCAAGGTAGCGCACTACACCCCACTTGCTCTACTTTGACGAAAGCGTCAGGCATCCCTCGCAGACGAATCGATGAAGTCGTAACCGCTCTTCGCGCCGTCTTCGCCGCGTAATCACTTCAGAAATAGGCTACGGCTTCAATCTCGATTTTAGCTTTTCCTCTGCCTCGTAATTTGTAATTGACTGCTTCGTCTTCATATCGAGATAGCCCAAAACACCCCACCGATTGTACGGGGGCGGTTTACCTGCTCTTGTGTTGGGGAAAAGCGCCATCATCACCATCTCCGGCCTGTACTCTAATCTTCGGATCGGTATTAATGGGCGCGGTACCTCAGTCTCTGTTGAATAGTCACGCTCCGGTGGTCCATACACGGCCACTATCCGATTGTATTGATCTTCGGCGAATTCGTTTGTGGTTATCCCTGGCAACCCTTGGATGAGAGTTCTTCGCTCCGGCCCGGTGGAGGTCTGTCTTGAAGGACTAGGGCGAAGAGTCAAAAAAACCACTACAACAATGACAAAAAGAAATACCCCGACGGCGGCGGCTTTGAATTGGCGGGTGGTTTCAGGGTTGAGCATGACCTGCCTACTACTCTCTCAAGCTCACTTTACGATTGCAAGCCGCGTTTCTCGAGCCAGTGACTCAATCCGAAACAGAGTTAGCCACCGTTAGTCTTCCCGCAGGCCAGCGCATCCCTCCGCGTCACCCCGAGGGCAATTTCCACCAGTTGAAGCGCGCCGCCGCCAGCGCCGCCCACTGGGTTAACCACTCCTAAATCGTAATAATTACTTTGTCGTGCATGGTCTTTTCCGTCAAGCACTTGGCTGCATAACCACTTTATTCACAATGAGTTAAAAAACCACTTTTTCGCCACTCATAATCCCTTGGTCGTAGGTTCAAATCCTACAGGGCCCACCAAAATTACTTGG
>JANMWO010000025.1:0-1904 GCA_031394025.1 Acidobacteriota bacterium | reverse complement strand
CCCTGCAAAAAGCTATTGCTTCTCTAAAACCTGTGTCGTCTCAAACTCACCCTGCGGAGCGGCGATCTTCCGTTTGATGGTGAGCACTTTACCTTCATCGGACAAGGACCAGGTTTCCTTGATAGATACTTCATTGCCCTGGAAATCCAATTTGGAATCCACGCTCAATGCATCCCCATCCCATTTCAGTTTGGAAACCATTTCGGCATTGCGCATTTTGTTCTTGCACTCTTTACCGTCGGTGGTGTAATTCTGTTCCATTTTCACGTCGCCTTGCTGGCCGCTCTGCTCACTTTGGATCTTGATGACAGGTTCCTTGTGGTCCACTTTCATCAATAATTTGTCGGGGCCAGGCATGGGACCGAAATCACTTTTGGTGGCGTTCAGTTTCCATTCGCCAGATAAGTTAGGGCCAGCCAAGGCGGCCACAGATAAAAGAGTGCATACCGCAAGAGTGGAAAGTACACGAGTAATATTCATTGGATTCTCCTCTTGCTAGAGTAGCGCAGACTAATCCTCGAGTTTTTGTCGAGGACTCAATTGCGGGACTGGTTGCCTGTCAGTCTTAGGCGGCGATACCAGGAACACAGGATGGCAGGCTTTGAAAAGCATTACCAGGGAGCTATGACCGCTGCGGCGAACAATCTGCTGCACTGGTTGGCGCAATGCGGCGGCAATTGCCTGACTCCACCAAAAATCCAACTTGTAATTCTGGCGAAGGAACAGGGCCGCATCGATTGGGGCTTTCTCCAAAACGTCGGACCACTGCTGCCAGGATTTCCCGGTGGCTTTCAGGATTTGGGCATCGGAAATTGTGGCCTGGGCGCGCATGGGAACACCATAAGTTTATGCCACAATCAGGCTGTTTGTCTCGATTTCCAGAGGTAGTAAATAGGGATTCCCAGTAGTACAAGTCCTAGTCCTGGCCATGTGTAGTTTGGTTTATACAGCAGAAGTAGCACTTCAATAAACCCTGCGGAGAAGATATAGAACAAGGGCAGAACAGGGTAGGCGAAAGTGCGATAAGGGCGCGGCAGATCCGGCTGCTGATAGCGCAGCACCATCACTGAGGCAATGGTCAGAATGTAGAACAGCAGGTTGGCGAAAATGACGTAATCCAGCAGGTCTCCATAGCTGCCCGAAAGGGTAAGCACGCAGGCCCAGGCGCATTGCATCCAAAGCGCTGCCACGGGAGCTTTGGTTTGCGAATCAATCCGACTGGCGGCGGCAAAGAAGAGTTTATCGACAGACATGGCGTAAATCACTCGCGACGCGGACATGATCAGTCCGTTGATGCACCCAAAGGTAGAAATCATGATGGCGGCGGCCATGAACGTCACTCCGTAAGAAGCGGAGATAGCGGCAGCAACGGCGGTGCCTACACGATCCTCAGGGGCATGTTGAATCGCTTCAAATGGCAGCACCAGCAGGTATCCTAAATTGCAGGCCAAGTATAAGGCGCATACCGAACCCACGCCGATGGTCAGCGACAGAGGCAAGTTACGTTTGGGATTGCGAGTTTCCGCAGCAGTGAAGGTGACGTTGTTCCAGGAATCGGCTGAGAACAGTGAGCCCACCATGGCCACGCCGGTAATTCTGAGGGTATCCCAATTCCAACCGGCATTTCCCCAAAAGTTACTAAAGTTCAAGTTGATTGCCTGGGGATTTCGTCCAATGGTGAAGGCCGCAAAGATCAAGCCCAATAGTGCACTCACTTTGGCAAACGTGAATACGTTTTGGACCATGGCACCGGCGCGCAAGCCCCTCGTATTGACCCAGGTTAGAAATAGGATCAGGCAAATGGCCACCAGCCGTTGCGAGGTCAATAGCGGCAACAGCGTATTCGATGCCGATATCCAGGGAAAGAATACTCCGGCGAATTTGGCACAGGCAACGGCCACGGC
>JANMWO010000679.1:0-10360 GCA_031394025.1 Acidobacteriota bacterium | reverse complement strand
CTCACCCAGATCATATAATCGTCTGCGGATATTTTGATCCTATGTGGGCTCCTCATGCGCAACGGTTGACGGCTCTTGCCCCAAGCGGAAAGTTATTGGTGATTGTAGAGCCCATGGATTCACCGCTGCTCACCAGTCAAGCCAGGGCGGAATTAGTTGCTTCGTTTGGAGTAACCGAACGGGTAACCATTGCCCACGATGCTTCCCTAAGACAAGCGCTTGGCTTGCGATGCAACGATGAAAGACTGGGAGATCAGCAACGCTATCAAGCCCTGGCCGCCCACGTTCGTAAACGGAATAATGTCTAAGGACTTTCGCGTTCTTGTCATTCGATTAGGGGCCATGGGTGATATCTTTCATGCCATGCCCGCCGTAGCCAGCCTGCGACGAGGGCTCCCCAGTGCCCACATATCCTGGATCGTAGAATCGAAATGGAAGCACTTGCTGGAAGAGTGCCCATTTGTTGATGAAGTACTCACTTTCGATAGATCCCATTTGGTTCAGTCATGGAGAAGTCTCAGCGATCAGCCGTTCGATATGGCAGTAGATTTCCAAGGGCTGATAAAGTCCGGTGCAATCGCCCTGGGTTCTGGCGCTCCGAAAATAGCTGGATTCCAGCGAGACCAGTTGCGCGAAAGCTATGCTGGGTTGTTCTATACAGAATGCCACCCAACGAGTTCCATTCACATGGTGGACAAACATCGTGATCTGGCAAAGGCAGTTGGTGGTGCCTACTCGCCTGCCCAGTTCTATCTGCCGCAGGGTCAACCGGAAGGTGAATTGCCCGATGGGCCGTTTGTGTTATGTTGCCCACAAGCCGGTTGGGGTGCCAAGCAGTGGCCAGCCAGTTACTATAATGAGCTTGCCATACTGATGCAAAAGGAGCTGGGGTTGAAATTGGTGCTGAATGGACCGCCAGGGTCGGACGCTACCCATCATTCTGGTTTGGCGGGTTTGATTTGGGCCACGCGACGTGCCTATGCGGTGATTGGATTGGACAGTGGACCAATGCACATGGCCGCAGCCATTGGGAAACCGGGAGTGGCAATTTTTGGACCCACCGACCCTGCCCGCAATGGTCCTTATGGAGGAACCATATCTGTGCTCCGCACAGCAGATGCGCAAACCACCTACAAGCGTTGCCAATTGGAAGATAATGCAATGAAAGCGATTGATCCGCGCATGGTGATGGACGAATTGAAACGATGCCTGGCAACCTATTCCCAAAATTCTACGCCGACGCAGTAGCACGCTGGCGCGTACCCAGTGGCTTTCTGTTACTGGCAGCATTCCTATGGTTTGCCCGTCCAACCTGGGAATCCATTGCACTTGGAACCCCACTTGCGCTGGCCGGTCTATGGCTTAGAGGCTGGGCGGCCGGCCATTTGGAAAAAAACGAAAAAGTGGTTTCCAGTGGACCCTACAAGTACCTCAGAAATCCACTCTATGCCGGAACGTTACTGGTGGCCGCCGGTCTAACGTTGGCCTCTTGTCAATGGGGCTTGGCCGTATTGTTTGGGGCAGTGTTTCTAGGCGTCTACTGGCCGCGTATGGAACTGGAAGATCAGCATTTGCGCAATCTTTTTATTGACTATCCTGCTTACGCGCAGCAAGTCCCTTTATTATGGCCTCGCTGGCCAGGACTTACTTCGCCTGGCGTATTTCAGTGGTCGTTGTATCTGCGCAATGAGGAATACAATGCGTTGGGTGCGTTTTTAATTGCCATGACATTTCTTGCCTGGCGGGCAGCCACCAGGCAAGGTTTGTAACTGAACTTTAATGTCCGTTACCGCCACCGAATCCACTTACTGCCACTTGATCTGTAAAATACAAGTGAGTTGCTCCACTTACTGTTTCAAAAGTTTCCTCGGCTACCAATAACGAACACGGTGGGGCCGGAGTGGCTAGAGTCGATGCTGGTCTAGTTACTGAGTTCAACGTCCGAATTACTCCGTGTGATCCGGTTAGGCCTGCGCCGGAAAAAGGCAGACTGACCGCTGTTGTTTGTTGCGTGGCGATCTTAAACGTCGTGGCCACGCCGATTGTGGCTCCAGCGGCGTTTAGAAACGATACACTTCCGTCGCAGGATGCCACTGTTCCTGCAGTGGATGCGGTGGCGATATTGGTTAGGTAGACTCTAGCTGTTTCGGTAGTTCCCAAGCCAAGTGGCGGCAGAGATGTTACTCGATTTGTGGCGGTGGACTGTCCTACTGCGGACAGAGCAGAAAAAGTGGCGATAGCAATTAACATCAAAGATTGTGAATGTTTCATATTTAGCCTTGTGAGTTATGTTACTTTGACAGCTCATTGAGCGTCATAGCCAGTGACGCTCCGAGTGAGTCGCACGTTGCGCCACTGTAACTGCTTTTTACTCTCTTTACCAAATCTTGACGTTCATTACTTTGAACTTAGTTGTAGTTACAACCTCAGTAAGTTCTACTTCAACCCGGAAGGTGCTGCCCGACGTTTGGTCGCCTGCTCAAAGGCATAACCAATCCGGATCAACGTCGGTTCACTGCATGCCATTCCAGTAAAACTGACACCCAGCGGTGCCGGTTTCGCCTCAAACCCTTCTGGATATGGGGTGCGCCCAACATTAGGAATTGTTCCGAACGGTACCATCACCGTGGGATACCCAGGCTTGGCAGCAATGGAAGCACCGTTACCGCCAGGGAACAGGATGGCATCCAAGTTGTTCGCCTTCATCAACTCGTCAATGCCGTGGGTGGCACTCAGACGGATATCCTTTGCCCGATCCGCTTCATATCGCGCCTTATCCGCCACCAAATCCATTTCGTCCGAAACATCCAGCAGCGATTGTCCATACTTGATGGAACCTGCCTTGGCATGGGCCGTGTTCCATTCGCGCAGCGCGGTCAACGACTTTACTGGAGCGGTGGTTCCCAGCGACTGCAACCATAAATTGAAATCTCGCTTCATACCGTACTTGAAAACCACTGAGCAATCATCATCTTTACCTTTCGCTGCGGTGCAGGTGCTCCAGGATGAAAAGTTGTCTGCCGGATTGAGGTCCACAATGCTGGGAATATCGGCAGGGTCCACAATCACTGCGCCTTGCTGCTTCAATATCTCAATGGCCTCAGCCATGACTTTTGCACTGGCTTCATCCAAGCCTCCACGTGGCTCTTTGCCGTCAGGCTGGGGAACTTTATCGTAGAAGGACGCCCGGGGAATCCCGATTCTTGCTCCTTTCAATCCGGTCTTAATTAGGAACTTAGTATAGTCGCGATTTGGCGGTGGCTTGCAACGATTCGTCGCAGCATCGTTGGGGTCTGGCTGCGCACTTTCAAGAGCACCCAATAAGATGGCAGCACCGGCCACAGAGGTCGCCATGGGTCCAGGGGTATCTTGATCGGCAGTGATGGGGATCACACCGTAGCGGCTGATTCGGCCCACTGTGGGTTTAATCGCCGCCAGCATATTCTGATTGGCAGGACTGAGGATAGACCCGGAAGTTTCCGTCCCCACATTGGCCGCCCAGAAACTTGCCGCAGTGCCAATGCCGGAACTGGATCCACCCGTGGCCAATACAGGACGTCCATCGGAAGATTCGCGCGGATCACGCCGTGGATCATAAGGATTGAAGCCAAATCCACCCAGACCGTTATAGTTGGTGGGCATAGGCGTGGGCGCGCCAGCCACCCAATTGGCCAACTCCGTCATACCGGTTTTAGCAATGATAATGGCACCGGCATCTCGCAAATTCTTAGTGATGGTGGCTTCATAAGGCGGAGTGTATCCGGCAAAGGCCAGAGCCCCGCCCGTGGTTGGCATGTTGGTGGTATGAATGTTGTCTTTCAACGCAATAGGAATGCCATGCAGCGGGCCTCTCAGCTTTCCTTGCGCCCGTTCCCGATCCAATTGATCCGCTTCTTCAAGCGCCTTCGGATTAACGTGCAGCGTAGCGTTTAGTTTGTCTTCATAGGTGGCAATACGGATCAGGTACTGCTCTACAAGCTGGCGGGAAGTCACGCGCTTAAACTTCAAAGCCTCTTGCAATTGCGGAATGCTGGCTTCGTAAACAGTAAAGGTAGATGCCTTCTTGCGGGCTTGAGAAAACGCACTTGTGGCGCATAGTAACGCAAGGAATAAACACTTTGATCGCATACAAAATTGTAGCAACCTGTCACATATACATGCCGCCATTGACATCTAAAACGTGTCCGGTGATGTAGCCCGCCTCTTCACTGGCCAGGAACTTCACCGCCGCCGCAATGTCTTCCGCTTTACCCAGACGCTTCAACGGGATCTGCTCCAGCATTTTCGCCTTCAGTTCCTCACTCAACCCCGCAGTCATATCTGTGTCGATAAAACCAGGCGCTATCGCATTCACCGTGATGTTCCTGCTGGCGATTTCCCTGGCAATGGATTTCGTCAACCCGATTAATCCCGCTTTCGACGCCACATAATTCGATTGCCCAGCGTTACCCATTTCGCCAACAACCGAGGCCATGTTGATGATGCGGCCCCAGCGTTCCTTCATCATGCCCTGCATCACAGCTTGTATGGCCACAAACGCACCGGTCAGATTGGTTTGCAGTACGGAATTCCAATCGTCGGCTTTCATTCGAAGAGCCAGTCCGTCTTTTGTAATGGCTGCGTTATTCACAAGAATATGGATAGGCCCCCACTCTTTTTGCGCCTCGGCCACGGCTCCCCGAATCGAATCTGGTGAGGACATATCAATCAAAACCGCTTTCGCTTCGCCTCCGGCAACCTTGATCTCAGCAGCCACTTCTTCCAGTTTGTCCAGGGAACGTGCGGCCAATACAACGCGCATGCCAGTGCGGGCTAACTCCAGTGCACAAACACGGCCAATGCCGCGGCTGGCTCCGGTAATCATTGCGGTACGGTTTATCATATTAGTTCCATCATATGGCATATAACGATTTACGCGAATTCATTGCAGCACTTGAAAAAAATGGGGAATTGCAGCGCATCCCCTTTGAGGTGGACCCTTATCTGGAGATGACGGCCTTTGCTGATAGAAGCGTCAAAACCAACGGACCTGCGCTGTTGTTTGAAAAACCGAAGGGTTATAAAATGCCGGTCTTGGTGAACTCCATGGCCAGTATCAAACGCATGCAATTGGCTTTGCAGGTGGAAAATGTCGATCAGATTGCTGCCCGCATCACCGAATACCTGCAAATGAAGATGCCCGAAGGAATTATGGGTAAGCTAAAAATGCTTCCAATGTTGGCGGAGATGGGCAATTTTTTCCCGAAGATTGTTTCTGGTGGTCCGTGCAAGGAAGTTGTTGAGCGAGATAATTTTTCTTTGAAAGATATTCCCGTTCTTCACTGCTGGCCTGAAGATGGCGGCCCCTTCATTACTTTGCCGTTAGTGTTTTCAAAGAATCCCGAAACGGGCAAACGAAATTGCGGCATGTATCGCATGCAGGTTTACGATGAAAGAACCACTGGCATGCATTGGCAGACCCATAAACAAGGTGCCGATCACTATCGCCGATTGCTGCAGGAAGGCAAACGCAAGCGCATGGATATCGCGGTGGCCATTGGCGCTGATCCGGCGGTGATGTATTCGGCTATTCTGCCATTGCCTCCGGAACTGGACGAAATGATGATCGCCGGCTTTCTGCGCGGCAAACCGGTGGAAATGGTCAAGTGTGAAACGGTGGATATAGAAGTGCCAGCCAATGCCGAAATCGTTTTAGAAGGCTATGTGGAACTGGGCGAAATGCGCACAGAAGGTCCATTTGGTGACCATACCGGCTTCTATTCCTTGGCTGATGAGTACCCTGTATTTCATGTGACGTGCGTTACTCGCCGCAAAAATCCAATTTACGTCACCACCGTTGTTGGGCCGCCGCCCATGGAAGACTTCTACATGGGGAAATCCATTGAACGAATTTTTCTTCCATTGATGCGCCTAAACCTGCCCGAAGTTCGCGACATTTGCATGCCCGCCGAAGGTATTTTTCACAATCTGATCATCGTTTCTATTCGCAAGTCCTACCCTGGCCACGCTCGAAAAGTGATGCACGGAATTTGGGGTACCGGCCAAGCCATGTTCTCCAAATGCATTGTCGTTGTAGATGAAGATGTAAATGTGCAGGATTTAAGCGAAGTGGCTTGGAAAGCGCTGAACAATATTGATCCACAGCGGGATACGGAATTTGTGCTGGGTCCAATAGATTCACTCGATCATTCCAGCCGTCTGCCCAACTTTGGGTCGAAGATGGGCATTGACGCAACTCGCAAATGGCCTGCCGAAGGATTCACCCGACCATGGCCCGATGTGATCAAAATGTCACCCGAAGTGACTAAGCGTGTGGATGAAATGTGGCATCGAGCTGGATTGAAGTAAGGCCAACGTGTTAAATTGGAGAGTACCTCTTCCTCACGGTGCCCATAGCTCAGTTGGTAGAGCGCTTGATTGTGATTCAAGAAGTCATGGGTTCAAATCCCATTGGGCACCCCAATTCTTATATATAATCAGATCTCAACTAAACCAGCCCGTACCAATGGCAGGGTTACAATCCGGTGTATAATGAAACAAGTTAAATATTTCGGTACTCGTTTGCATCGGCTTGACATGCCCCCCACTGGCTGATAGAGTTTCCTGACCCCCCAAGGTTCAGGACGTTGCAGGTTTAAGTCTGATTGCATGAAACAGCCATATTTTATACTCGTTCTAGCGCATTCGTTACACGGTCGTCTTCGTCGGGTGCATGTTCCTTACAAAGTTCTGTATGTAACTTTGGCCTTGGCCCTGATCGGACTTTTCTCGGTGGCAGGCATTGTTACCAGCTACGTCCGGATGGCCTGGAAGGTTGGTAACTACAATACCCTTCGCCAGGAAGCCGACAGTTTGCGCAAGCGTTATCAAGATCTACAGAAATCTACAGAAACTCAGCGGGAACAGATGGCCAGTTTGCAGATACTGGCCAATGAAGTAACGCAGGCTTATGGGATTAAAGCGAAACTGGAAGGTCCAAGCAGTATCGCCAAAGAAGGCCGGTTGATTCCCACCTACGGACAAACTCTTGAAACCTACAATTCCCTCCGCACCGCCAATCTCACAAACAGTTTCAGGAAAGTAGCCCACACTTGGCAGGTGAACATCCAGCCATCCATTTGGCCAGTGGAAGGCCGACTGGTTTCCAGCTTTGGGTTCCGGTCCGATCCTTTCAACGGTGGTGATTCCTTTCATGCTGGCGTCGATCTTGAGGCTGCCTACGGAACTCCAATCAAGACCGCCGCCGATGGGGTGGTGGAACAAGCTGATTGGATGAGCACTTTCGGGAAACTGGTTATTGTGGATCACGGCAATGGCTTAAAAACCTACTATGCCCATCTTTCCAACTTCGACGTGGTGCAAGGCCAGGAAGTCCGCCGAGGTCAAGTCATTGGCCGTGCAGGGAATTCAGGTCGCACCCAGGGCAACCATGTACACTATGAAGTGCATCAAGGCGGGGCCCCAGTAAACCCCTACAAATATCTTGTAAAAACTTTGGTTGTAGCGGTGGTCAAGAAAGATCTGCCGTTTTAATGTTTCAAAAAGGACTTCGCCCTATGCGCCCCCTACTCATCCGGTCTCTACTCGGATTAACAGCCGTAATTGTGTTGACTTCGGCGTACAGCCGGTTAAATTCTCCCAGTGTAATGTCGCACGCCGCCAGCGCGCTTTTGGCGACGCTTTCCGACGAACAGAAAGCCATCATATCCTTTGATTTTGCCAGCGATGAGCGCATGAATTGGCATTTCATTCCGCGGGTACGCAAAGGTCTTCCGCTGAAGCAGATGACCCAGGAACAGCGGCTGTTGGCCCAGGCATTGTTGAACTCAGGTTTAAGCCAGCAAGGTTATATTAAGGCCACTAGCATCATGAGTCTGGAAGAAGTGCTGCGCATTCTGGAACTGGGCGTGGGCACCAATGTTCGTGATCCTGAACAATATTTCTTCTCCATCTTCGGCCAGCCAACAGAAACCGGCACGTGGGGATTTCGTGTTGAAGGGCATCATTTGGCCCAGAATTGGACCATTGTGAACGGAAAAGTGGCTGGTAGCCCCAGTTTTTATGGCACGAATCCGGCAGAAATCATGAAAGGACCACGCAAGGGTTTACGAGTTCTTGGTGCTGAGGAAGACAAGGGCAGGGAACTGCTGGTGGCTCTGACTCCGGCTCAAAGGAAAGACGCTGTGGTTAGCGAAACGGCTTACAAAGACATTTTCACTATGGCCGATCGCAAAGCTGCCCTGAAGGGTCAGCCAAACGGACTATCGGCATCGAAGTTGAATTCCGCTCAAAAGAAGCTGCTGCAGAATCTGTTGGAAGAGTACGCCTACAACATGCCCGACCAGATTGCCCAAGTTCGTCTGGAACAGATCAAGAAAGCTGGGTCACAGATCAACTTTGCCTGGGCTGGTGTAGCTGAACGCGGTGGACCGCATTACTATCGTGTGCAGGGTCCAACGTTCCTGGTGGAATACGACAACACCCAGAACAATAACAATCACGTCCATTCGGTTTGGCGCGATTACGAAGGTGACTTTGGGTTGGACTTGTTGGGCGATCACATGAAGTCCGATCATTCCGCTGCCAAATAACCAAGCTGTATACTGATGGTATGGACACTTGGACAAGAAGGTCGGTTCTAGGCCTTCTTCCTGCCCTTAGCCGAGCCGCTTCAATTGGGAAAGGTCAGGAATTGCCCTCGGATAGAGGCAAGTATCCAGACCCGGCCACCGAGTTTGAAGTGGTTCGTCTGACCAGCGCCGCATATTCCAGTTTCCTGCCTGCTCCCGCCGCTCGCATTGTTTCCCGACATTCTGATTTCTATTTGTTCGCATCCAATCGCACGGGGACCTTGGAAGGTTTCCGCATGGATATCAAGAACGGCAATTGGCGGCAGCTTACACAGTGCGAATCGCTCGATCCTGATTCGCTGGTTCTATTGCCACAAGATCGGTCCATCGCCTATTTCGACCAGGAACGGTTGTGTGTGGGGCCTATGTCCGTGGGCAAGGAACGGGTAGTTTACGAATCCAGCGGTGACTGGCGGCATCATCCCGGTTTGCACGTTGCTGACGATGGCATGAATGCTTTTGCGGTTGAAGTGAAAGATGGCCAATACCGGTTGCGTATGATCTCATTGGGCAAGGGGTCGGCAATTACGTTGGCGGAACAACCGTTTCCCATTGAGCTGATCGGTTCCCGCCCCAAGCGGGCCAGCTTTCTCTATCGGGCTGACAATGCCATATGGTTAGTGCACCATGACGGCAAACAGAATCGCCGATTGAAGACTGCCGCAGGAAAAGTCGCCTCCGCCTACTGGTCGCCAGAAGGGGAAGCGGTGGAGTATTTGCTGATTCCAGAGGAATCGAATAAGCTGAACTCGCTACGCGAGCACACCCCGGATTCAGGTGCCGATGTGCTGATCGGGTCCACCAGCCAATTTGTGACATTTACCGCAAACTCCGACGCCACTGTATTTCTGGGTGCCAGCCGGAGCAAGGCGTCTCCAGTGGTTTTATTGCTGATTCGCTATTCAAAGCGGGAATTGACGCTGTGCGAACACAAAGCGTCTGATCCAAGCAACGTGCGAGTACGATTCACACCATCCAGCCAGCGTATTCTGTTCCAATCGGACATGCACGGAAAGTCGGCGATTTATTATATGGATGTGAAGAAATTAGTTGAGCTGACGGAAGAGAGCTAGGCTAACCCGGCTTCGGCCAGCCAGTGCTTTAACAAGACGACATCCTTCTTCATAGCCTCCAGAACCTTGTTCCGATCCATGGTCAGCGTAGTGTTCCCTTTATCGGCACCACCTAACGGGTATTCGTAATGGATCTGCACCGGACCACTGAAATTGGTCTTGGCCAGTAATGCAAAAAATTGAGGGAACTTGACCATTCCTTCGCCTAGTGGAACCCATTTGGCCTCCCAACCTTTGGGGCCTTTCATCCAAACGAAGTCTTTGATTGCCAGCCCCTTCATGCTGCCAGCTCCGGTTAGTTTGGTTGTGGCGATCCAGCCTCCCAGTCCGCCTTCAATGGTGGCATGGGCAATATCGTAGTTCACTCCAATCGCTTCGTTCGACATCCCTTCAAACAGGATATGCAAATCCCAAATGGACGCGCCCAATTGCCCTGCACCAGAATGAGTATGATAAATGCCACACAGGCCCAGCTTTTGATTGAGGTCGGCCAATGCCCGGATCTTTGGTTTCCATGCAGCCAGTTGCTCTTGCGGTGAGGATGCGTCGGTGTACTTCAGTCCGCCCCATCGGTAATAGCGAATGCCGAGTTTAGAACAAGCTTTCAACACCGCTTCTGCCTCAGGATTGACCTGGGAAATCTCCGTGGTCACCATA
>JANMWO010000657.1:0-1874 GCA_031394025.1 Acidobacteriota bacterium | reverse complement strand
GCCTGCATCTGCAGCGCATTCACCACACTTCTGCCTCCCCCATCGTTGTTGAAAATCACATAGGTGGATGCTGCGAACTTGGCGACGTGGTCGATTCTATGCTTCCATTCCGCCAGCTCTTCGGGCGTGTACATGTAATCCACCGGAGTCTGATCACCAGCTTGCGCACCGAAATCCTGGAACCAGTTGCGGTGCTGCTTGCCGTTGAGGCGCACATAACCTACTGAAGTGGTCAGAAAGGAAGTGGGGGGCATCGCTTTCATGCCTTCCGGTTGATCAATGTTCACAAAACCGATGCGGTAATCGATGAGGGTTCCCAGGGCTTCGTCCAACATCCAACTGGAATGACGAAATTCAGCTACCAATGGGAATTCGGAAAAGGCTCGC
Source organism: Acidobacteriota bacterium (assembly GCA_031394025.1). GTDB lineage: Bacteria > Acidobacteriota > Terriglobia > Bryobacterales > Bryobacteraceae > JANXSF01. The sequence continues at coordinate 1,487 of JANMWO010000657.1, read as the reverse complement.
CGCAGTTCAATCAGGAATTCGCGATTTTCCGCCGTATAGCGGAAGGCCCAGGGAAACTGCATCAGTAAGCAACCAAGCTTGCCTGCACGATGCAGCGGGCGCAGTCCATCGGAAAAACTGGTGACGGCTTGAGGTTCCAACTGGCGTTCATGCGTGAATTGCTTGGCCAGTCGAGCCGTGAAAGAAAAATTGGGATTGCGCCGGATTTTGTCCAGCCACATGTAGGAAAGCTCTGGTCGTAGGGGCTGATGAGCGTTCGTGTTGATTTCTACCGTATCGAACCTTGATGCCAAGAACTCCAATGGATGGAATCCTTTAGGTGCCGTTTTTGGGTAAATGACCCCAGACCAATGGGGGTGCAGCCAGCCAGCAGGGCCCGTTCGCAAATTGAAGGAGGGCTTAACAATTTTATTAACAGCTCTATTAACAGCCATAGCCATGATTGATTTCCTTTCGCTTTATCTTCGCCCCTATAGTAAGGCCAATTACCTAGTCCGGTCAAGAACTATTTTCGCTGTTTATTCGCCACGCCGACCTGGAACATTAAAATTCACAATTTACAGGTTTTTATGTCCCATTCTGGTGGCGTTCTACGCTTACATTACTTAGACCGCAGCACAAAGGAGAAAATCAATGGCTAAGACCAAGTCTGGCGTGACACCAACCACTCAATCGGGTGTCGACCCCAAATCTATTCCCTGCAAACTGGGGAATGTACCAATTGAGTTCGATAAGATTCAAGGCAACATCTTCGGCGGCTTTTCCAAAGACCACCACGTAACAATTTTGTTGGAAATCACCGACGCTGCCAAAGCCCGCGCTGCATTGCGTCCGATGACCATGAAAGAAGGCGTCCCAAAGGACGTCGACGACAGCATTTACAATCACGTGGTGCACAGTGATAGTCGGGCAGTGATTGCGTTTAATGAACAATTTCGAGCATTGCATCGCGATGGGATCCCCGAAGGTACGATCATTGCAACTTGGACCAATCTTGTGTTTACCGCCAGGGGTATGCAGCAATTGGGCCTGGAAATGAACGCTTTTCCCGAAGCATTCAAGGGTGGCGATTCGGGAAATGGATTCTTAGGAATGGTCGGACGGGCTTCGGAGATCGGCGACCAAGGCGACAATGCCCCAGCTTCTTGGGATAAGGACATGGATGTTTGTGTCAACAAGTGGGAAAGCGTTGGTGCGGCGATTCTAGTGTCGTCGGACGATCCGTCACAACTCGTTGATCAACCACAAAGCCGGGTTGGGCGATATTTGACAACTCTAAGATCGAAAGATTCGGGATTGACGATCTTGGGCATCATTGTCGGGGAAACTCGGACGGGCAAGGGGAATGTTGGGCACGAACATTTCGGGTTTAAAGATGGTGTGTCGCAGCCGGGAATTCGTGGTGTGGATGCACCGGATGACGCGCTTCACAATCCGGATCAAGGCAATCCAGGCCAAGATCTACTGCATCCTGGCGAGTTTGTTTT
>JANMWO010000649.1:0-3747 GCA_031394025.1 Acidobacteriota bacterium | reverse complement strand
GCCGAAGCTGCCTATGCAGTTGTTGGTTCCCAAAGTAAATGGTGCGCCAGTACGTAGCGTCACAATTCCGTTAACCTGCCAGCCGCCTAACAGCGCGTTGGTTGCCTTGTTCTGAAGGTTGACCTTCTTGCCCTTGCCGATGGGTAGATCGTAAAGGAAGCTGCCGGTGAAGCTGTGACGAATGTCCCAGGCTGCATCGGAGTAAAAACTCATTTAGATAGATTAATATAATAAAAATGTAAAAATATATCTTGCAAATCCATAGTACTGGCCGTACACTTCCAAGTAATATGCGTCCCCCAATCGTACCCCCCCGATTATCGTTATCTTGCTTGCGCTCCCGCTGTTTGCGCAGCAGTTAGCCACTAAACCCGATACAGGCATCCGCACTGCCATTGCCAACGCACCAGGTAGCCATGATGGAAGGCAGATTCATGAACGTTTATATGTAATTTGCCCTTTAGTTGGTGCGGGAACGCTGGCTGACCCCAAACGCCCGCAGGTGGTTCCTCTAGCCGTCGATAAACTCAACGGAAAAAAAGCCCCCAATGGAATCATCGCGTGGACCTTCCAAATCTCCGATGATGGGAAGTCTGCACTTGTCGAATTGGTGGCGCGGGACGCCGCTGTTTTTGACGAAATTAAAAAGACGTATCCTCAAATATCTCAAACATTTGGGAAATCCACTCATTCCAAAGACGAAATAGAAGCGGCATTCAAAGGGCAGCGGAAAGATTTCGACCTGAAGAAGTTTGGGGCGGTGGTGCGATGAAAGCGCGTATCGTACTGCTTGCCGCTGCCGGGCTGCCGTTGTTAGCCGCCTACACCTATTTCTATACCGATACATTGACTTCCATAAATGGAGCTAACTGGTATTCCAACGGGACGGTCACCACCAGTGCCAGCGGGTTGAACGCTTCCAGTGCCACTGGCGGCACAGTGATCTCAAAGGTGGCCATCCCCGATGCCACTGCCAACTATGAGGTGAAAGCTAAACTTCGCCTAACGCAGGATGGCGGAAACTATACGTTGTATCTACGCGCCTCCAACGACGCATGGCTGGCAACTCCGGCGACTGGTTCCTTCTACGCGGTGGAACTACAAAGCCCAGTTATTTTTAATGGTGTCTGCTCTGCCACACTCGCCGTTTACAAACAAGTCAGCGGCAACACAACCCAACTGACTCAAACCCAGACCACTTGTCACGATAATTTGGAACTCCACGCCGTCATTGGTGGCAGCCAGCTCATCGTTTACGCTGATAATGTGGAACTGGTTTGGCTCTTTGATGGGTCGCTCACCACAGGCAAAGGCGGCGTGGGTGGTCGCGGTATGCCCGCTGGCAACGGGATCGCCCAAGTGGACCTGGGGCGGCTGGATAGCACTGGCCCAAATACGATCCTAAGCAGTTCCGTTTCCTCCTCCATCTTCCCAGACCGTGCCGATTTCGCCTGGCAGGGTGTGACGGACGATGCCAATGGTGTAGGCCTATTCGGCTACCTGTGCTATCTCAACAACAACTTTGTTGGCATGCGTCGGTCGCCCGATGTAAGTATGGTTGCGCTTACTCCGTTGACTAACTATCACCTCACTTGTTATCCGGAAGATTTCCACGGATCCACTGGTTCGCCACTTAATGCAGACTTCGTCACACCTGCGGCTGGGGCCATTGATCCACGCCGTGTGGGCGTCCACGCGCTGGGCACTCATTGGGGTGCTATGGGCGAAAACATCGACTTACAATCCGGCAACCTGAACTTTTCCATTCCGCTGTTAAAGGCTCAAGGTCGTGGCGGATGGAGTGTCCCTTTAGCGATTTCCTACAACTCGCAACAATGGCGCAAAGATGTACTCAACTCCACCACAACGTACTGGAAACTTGGTGGCGATACGGGTACCGGTTTCGGCTGGAATGTGCAGTTTGGCTCTATCACGCCTTTTTATTCCGATTACCTGACTATCCACCACTGGACCTTTGTCGATTCCATGGGCACCTCCTACCGCCTGGATATCAACAGTAGTGGTAAGTGGACATCCAAAGAAGGCCTGGTTGCCACTTTTGATGCTGCCAAGCGCAAACTATTTTTCCCCGATGGCAGTTTTTGGTTCTTCGATGCGATTTCGGCAGGCAATGAACCCGATGCTGGGATTTACTTCCCCACCTTGATGCAAGATACGAATGGGAATCAGGTTTTAGTTCGGTATAAGGCCGGAACTTCACTTAGTTACCAGAATTCCTCAAGCCGCATTTGGCAGATTGAAGATGTGCGAGCCAGCACAGGCAGTTCTGGCAGTAGCAGCTTTGAATTCTGTTACGACGATATCCCCCTATATCAATGCTTAGGCAATTGGATCACACTAAGTTCAACGCCGCCCCACTTGATACAAATCTATGATTATGTCGGGAGCGGTGCACGTTATGATTTCGCCTACACGAACAACGTTGCCATCAGTGATCCGTACATCAACCAACCCTTCGGTACAGCCAGCACGTTGTCCTACATCAATAACCCATTGAATGTAAAAACTTCCATGGCCTATAACGCGTCAGGCGAATTGACGCAGACCACCTTACCCTATGGTGGCACCTTCACTTACAATTACGCAGCCAAGCAACTCAGTGGGCGTTACATGCGGGAAGTGGCATCGCGCGTATTAAACGCGAATGATGTGAATGGCAACTTGACTTACACACTTTCCCATGACGATGCCGGGGACGCTGGCCGGTTCGCTCATTCTTACACCGTTGTGGCCGACGCTTCGAACAAGGCTGACAAAGCATATTTCTTTGAGATCTACCCGTATTGGGGTATGGGGCTTTTGAGATTTTTGTATGAGCGCGATACTGCTTCGGGAATTGTTGATAAACGTGTTACCACGCCAACCTGGAGCCAAACTCCTAACGGCAGACCCTTTATTTCCTCAACCGAGGAAGTGATGGACCCCAATGGTGCCAACCTGCACGCCAGAACGGAACAGTTAGTTGATAACAACGGCAACCTGCAATGGCGGAAGCAGTACAATTATGCAGTCGGCACGGCAACGCCTGTTCTGGCCCGTACTTACAACTATTACTATGTTACATCCAGTAACTATACAAACCTGAACATCCTTAACCGGATGTCCTCGGTAACTGTACAAAAGCCGGGCGGCAGTTTGATCACGCTGGCCACCAACACTTACGACGGCGGTTCCTTGAGTGCGCATAGCAGCACACCACCTGAATGGGACTCCAGCGTTACCAGTTTCCGTGGCAACGTTACACGGAGTGTAACTCCAGGCGGCGCAACAAATACATACTATTACACCACCGGGGCAGTGGCTGGCTCCAGCGATGATCTCGGCCATTCGGCGACCATGACCCCCAGCACGGCCAACAGCTACGCAGTTCCTTCAGCTATCTCCACTGGGTCACTCAGTTCCTCATTCAGTTGGAGCAGCGCACTGGCACTTACCCAATCCACGGGGCCGAATGGTGCCACGGCAAATTATTCATACAATTACGGGCGACCCACGCAGTCCACCAGTCCTACGGGCGAAGTGACGAACTTTACTTACGTCAATTACAGTTCCCCCACAAACCCGGCGACCCAAACCGCAACCACCGGTCCGCGCTGGGTGAAGACAACACTCGATGGCATGGGCCGACCGAAGTTGACAGAAACGGGCTCTGGCACAACAACCGAAGCAGCCGTGGACACCGAGTACACCGCATGCGCCTGCACCCCAATCGGCAAGTTATTGCGG
>JANMWO010000632.1:0-11666 GCA_031394025.1 Acidobacteriota bacterium | reverse complement strand
GTTCGAAGGGCTGGCCGCCCAGCTCTCCGACAAGCAAAAGACAGACTTGCTGCGAGAGCTTCGCCACCTCGCCCAGGGCGGCGTCGCGCACATCGGGCTGATTGATGGCACGATCCGCATGGAGCTGCATGGTCCGTCATTTACCGAACGTCAGCTAGCGTCGGTCGCCTTGTGCATGGGCTACGCATGTCGATGTCTGGAGGGGATTCAATCTGCTTCCTCGGCGTACCGCACCTCTCCTAAGACAGTCGACGACGGCGCCCTGTCGCTTGCGAGGCGCGCCTTCTCGATCGATGAGGAGCAGAACAGCCTCTTCTGGGCAGCTCGCGCTCACATTCGGCAATGGATGCGCGAGGATCGTGAATGGGACGCAACCAATCCGTCGATCAAGAAGAACACGTGAACCTATGAAATCACTCCACGCAATGCCGCAACGTCCACATCGCCCTGGCGGTAGACTTTACGCAGGCCCCTGGTTTCAATGATCAAGCCGCTAGTCATAAGACAGGGACTCCAAAGTATCCTGGGTGGCCGCTTTCCAAGCCGGGTAAATGACTCCCAGCAGCGCGCCAATCATGGTGACAAGACCGGCAATAGGCCACCAGTCATAAACAATTTCCTGAGTAAATGTTGCGGGAATAAGTTGGATCATAACCCAGCGGGTGACGTAGCTAAGCGCGATACCGAAAATCGCACCAAGAACAGACATAATAAGTGTTTCCCGCAGTAGGATGCCAAGGACAAAAGCGGGTGTCGCACCCAAGGATTTCAGAATGCCAATTTCGCGAGTTCGTTCCAGCACAGCGGTATACATGGCCAGGAAAACCATCAGTGCTCCAAAGAATACGCTCAGTCCGATGACAACTTTAGTGAACACTCCGAGTTCGGGTACGGCGGCAGTGGTGTACTGGCTGATCAGTTCTTCCATGGAAAAGATTTTGTAGTCCTTCAATTGACTTTTCAGGCTGGCGATGACGGCATCGGTGTTGGCGGTATCGTCCAGTTTGGTGTAAATCATGGTGAGCTTGCCGGTGGTGCTGGTGAGGTCCTGCACTACTTTGATGGGCAGCAAAACTCGAGCGGCATTGCCTGATTGATAGATGCCAGCCACGCGCCATTCTCTATTCAACAAGGTCAGTTTATCGCCCACCTTCTTCTTTTCCTGGCGGGAGTAAAATTCGTCAATGAGGATGTCACCATCTTCAGAGAACGGGCCGCCAGAGAGAAACTTCAAACCCCCGTTCATGCGGTTGAACTTTTCAAAGTCGGCACCGGTTACGGTTTTGAAGGTACCCAAGGAATGAACAACGGTACCGGTGGCCAGCTTAATATGGGGTTGCTCTTCCAGGAATTTGAGAAGTCCTTCGTTCATGGAAGCGGTTCCAGTTCCAATGACGGAACTGGTGGATCCCATAATAAAAACGTCGGCCCCAATACCTTTGGCTCGCTTCCTCTGTTCGTTGAGGGTGCCTTCACTGATACCAACCAGAGTGAGGATCATGGTAACGCCCACGCCGATCACAAGGGTGCTGAGCAAAGTGCGCAACGGGCGATGTTTTAGATTTTCAAAGACTAACTTGTATACCAAAGTGATTGATCCTTAACCGCAAAAAACCTTGACGGTGAAGTAGCTCCTATTCTAACTTGTCTGGTGAAGGTTTCTGAAAACATAACGAATGAAATATGGACAGCGGGGATCGGTGGGCCTTGCTTAAAAACACGGTTTATGGACGTTGCTGAAACCAGTTCGGTTGCAAGGCAGCACGTGGAAGTCGTTCCTAATTCGGGGACGTGACCTCCGTACACTTAATTAAATGTGTTTGAAAAAGCATTGTGCAGCGCGCACTTCGGTCAATAGTTTAATTAAGTGAATGGAGTGCACGTCCCCGAATTAGGAACTCCTGGATTCCGATGCGACTCGGCCTCTGCGATTGCGCTAAAATAAGAGTACGCCCTGTCTGCAGGCCAGTATTTTCCGGCCAGCCTCTAGCTTGAACATCACTCTTAGTAATTAGCGAATATGCCATTTTCTATCCGTCCACATAAAGAATTTTTGGTTCGTCCCTCCTTGCCGCCGGAACTCAGTCGGCTCGCCGAAATGGCTCATAATTTGCTTTGGGTCTGGGATTACAACGTGCGAGGTATTTTTCGCCGATTGGACCCAGTAGGATGGCGACAGGCTCATCATAATCCCGTTTTGATGCTGGGACGTTTGCCGCAGGCCACTTTGGAAAAAGCTTCCAGGGATCCTCGTTTTCTGGCTTTGTATCGCCGTGCTTGCGAGAAGTTAGATCACTACCTGCAATCTTCCACATCTAGCGGGGAAAAGTTGATCGCCTATTTTTCCATGGAATATGGACTGGCCGAATGCTTGCCGATTTATTCTGGCGGCTTAGGAGTGCTCTCCGGCGATCACATGAAGGGTGCCAGCGATTTAGATCTGCCTTTGGTCGGCGTCGGATTGCTGTATCAGAAGGGCTATTTTTCGCAATCAGTAAATCCCGATGGCTGGCAGATTGAACGGGTCCTCTCCAACGATTTTTATACGCTGCCTGTTTCCCCGGTGGTGCGACCCGATGGGAGTGAAATGCTGGTTAGCGTTCACATGCCTTGGGGGGAAGTGTTCGCCAAGGTGTGGGTGATTGAAGTGGGTCGGGTGAAGTTGTATATGCTGGATACCAATATTCCAGTAAATGCCCGGGCTGAGGATCGGGCCATCACCGAACAGCTTTATGGTGGCGATTCCCGCACCCGGATTCAACAGGAAATTATTTTGGGATTGGGCGGCATGCGCGCCTTGAAAGAGCTGGGGCTGAACCCTACAGTGTTTCATATGAACGAAGGGCATTCAGCGTTTCTGGCACTGGAGCGCATGAAAACTCTAATGCGCGAACAATCCATGAGCTTCGACGAAGCACTGGAAGCAACGCGGAATAACAATGTCTTTACGACGCACACTTCGGTTCCGGCGGGGATTGACCTGTTTGACACTGGTCTGGTTTCGGAATTTTTTCTGGAATATTGCAATCAGAACGGCATTCCGTTTGACGCCTTTCTAGCACTCGGCAGGTGGAGCAATAGCGGCCCATCGCAGGAATCTTTTTCGATGGCGATTTTCGCTATCAAGAGCTCATATTGGCGTAATGCAGTGAGTGCTCTGCACGGTGTGATTTCCAGAGAAATGTGGCAGGAGTTGTGGCCCCAATTACCGGCAGCGGAAGTTCCCATCACGCACGTCACCAACGGAGTGCATCTCAACAGTTGGCTGAATGGCGACCTGGCGGCGTTGTTTGAGCAGTACCTGCAACCAGATTGGCGCGAAAGAATTGATGATCCTGCTACCTGGGCTCTGATCGACGATATTCCAGATAACGAATTATGGGAGACTCACAAGCGGCGTCGCCGTCAGTTGATCACTTTTATCCGCGGACGCTTGGTGGATGCAGCCTCACAGCGCAAAGCGTCACCAGCGGAAATCAAACGTCTGAGTGAAGCGTTGGATCCGGAAGTACTCACCATTGGTTTTGCCCGGCGTTTTGCTACCTACAAAAGAGCAACTTTGTTCCTTCAGGATATTGCCCGGCTTAAGCGGTTGCTGAACAATAACCGCATGCCAGTGCAAATTGTAATCTCCGGTAAAGCGCATCCGAAAGACAATCCAGGCAAAGCCTTCATCCGCGAAATTGTACAGTTAACCCGTGATCCGGAATTGGCCAAACGCATTGTGTTTGTGGAGGACTACAGCATTGGTGTGGCTCGCGAATTAGTGCATGGAGTGGATGTCTGGTTGAATACTCCTAAGCGCGGGGAAGAAGCTTGCGGCACCAGCGGCATCAAGGCCGGCATCAACGGTGTGTTGAATTTAAGCATTCTGGATGGCTGGTACGACGAAGTTTACGAAGTTTCCGGCGGTTGGGCTTTGGGTGACCGTGACGATTACCGCGAAGAACAGGATGAGATGCACTCCAGTGCTATTTATTCGCGTCTGGAAAATGAGATTGTACCGCTGTTCTATGAAGCCCGCGAGGACGGTGTGCCGCACGAATGGGTGAAGCGCGTAAAGCAGTCTTTAAAAAATCTGAACCCGGCGTTCGATATGAGCCGGATGCTGAAAGACTATGGTCGGCTGTTGTATGACCCGGCTCATGAAGCCTTCACTGCTGCTGCAAAAAGCAACTTTGAAGCACCGCGGGCTAAGGTACGTTGGAATCAACAAGTACGATCCAGTTGGGAACACGTGCGATTCCTGGAAATGGATGGCGGTCCCACCACACCGATTTATAACGGTCGGGCCTTGCCGTTGAGGGCGGCGGTGGATTTGGCTGGGTTAACAGCCAACGACGTGCGCGTAGAAGCCGTTGTAGGAAGGGTAGGACCTTCTGGCAATTTGGAACAAGTGGAGATTTTCCCGCTGCCGCCAGTAGATCAACGGGGAACGGTATACGTTTTTTCCACCGAGTTCATGCCACACCAGACCGGAAGATTGGGTTACTCACTGCGAATTAGTTCTAACCATTTCACAAATCCGCTGATGAGACCGTGTGAAGCGCTCTTAAAATGGGGATGAACGAAACTAAGAAAAGATTTTCCTTCTCTTGTGAGAATTTCCGTGGTATCTAAGAAGTGTAATCGGTGTTTGATTGGCAACCAGCCACCGATTCCCCTGAACTTCAAACTCCTCCCAATGGTCTCTAGCTTCGACTGCGATACCCTCAAAGCGTCGCGATTTTTGTCTGGAAATAATTCGGGAAAATGAAGCGATTTCGTAAGTCAAAAGGAGTCTCCGTAATCACTTATGGACGGCGACCGCAAATATAAACAAAACGGCTATCAACAGTCGGATCGGGATCGGAACGGTGACTCTCGCAGTGATCCTAGAGGTACTGAACGTCCTCGCCCGCAGGGTCCTAAACCACCGATTGACATCACCGGCCCACGGCTTCCTCGTCTAGTGCAGGCTACTGCGGCTTCGCGCTGCTTTGCTTGCGCCACACCCTTGCCAGCAGGTACAGATTTCAAGGGGAGCTGCCCCAAGTGCAAGGCGGAGCTGCATAGCTGCAAGCAGTGCGCGCATTTTGAATCGTCCACAAGGTTCCAATGTTTGAAGCCCATTCCGGAACGCATTGCGGTGAAAGACAAGGCTAACGAATGCCTGTTGTTCAGTCCTCGCGTGACGGTTGCCCGTGATTCAGCACCCTCCGGTGGACCATCGCAATATTCTTCGGCTGCGCCTACGGGGGACGCCAACGGCAATCCGCGCAACCCTACCGATGCGCGGGCCATGTTCGATAACCTTTTCAAAAAATGAACGAAAAACGAATGCGAGTTGCACCCTTGGTGGGGCAGCATCGCTTTGAATTAACCGACGCTCCAGTGCCCGATCCCGCACCTGGACAAGTGCAAGTTCGCGTTGCCTACGTGGGCGTGTGCGGTTCCGATCTGCATAACTTTGCCGAAGGTGCTGTTGGCGATACACCTGCGCTTTATCCCATGGTCCTGGGACATGAACCATCAGGGATTGTGGTGAAGACCGGTGCCGGAGTCAGCGGTTGGTCGGCTGGGGACGAGGCGGCGCTGGAACCGGCCATCTACTGTTACCATTGCGAGTTCTGTATGCGCGGTCGACACAATCTCTGTTCGCATATCCGCTTCTTGAGCCAGCCAACAGATCCAGGATTTTTTCGAGACTACGTCAATCTGCCAGCGCGCAACTTACTGCCAAAGCCCTCGGGCGTCAGCTTGAAGGAGCTCACTTTGTTTGAGCCTTTAGCCGTAGTATTGCATTCCATGGAATTTGTTCAACTGCGCACTGGTGAAGATGCTGTGGTGTTTGGTGCTGGGGCCATTGGGGCCATGACTGTGGCCGCACTTAAGATGAGCGGGGCCCGACGCGTGTACGTAGTTGACCCGGTACCGCATCGTCGTGACCTGGCCTTGGCCATGGGCGCCGATGTGGTGATTGACCCGCTTCAAGTTTCCGCTGGTAAAGAAATTCTGAGGGAAACCAATGGCCGTGGTGTGGATGTTGCCATTGATTGCGCCACCAAAAATGGTTCAATGAACGAAGCTCTTATTTCGGTGCGCAATGCTGGCCGCGTGGTGATTACAGGCATCCCTTCTGAGCCAGAGCCATCGTTGAAGTTCCACGTTGCGCGACGCAAGGAACTGGCCATCTACAACGTTCGTCGTTCCAATCATGAATCGGATTTAGCGTTACGAGTGTTGGCTACGGAAGCACGCAGATTCGCGCCATTGCTAACGCATACACTGCCGCTGGAAAAAATTCAGGATGCGTTCACCATGCTGGAGCACTATGCCGATGGTGTGGGCAAAGTCTGTATTGAAGTGGCCAGTTCATAGGCACCATACAGCACGCTATCGTCCCCTAACTTTGCCGGAACCACATTGATTCGTGCCTTCGACCATGGCGTGATTTGTCGCCTTAGTTCCTGTCGCAACGGGATGAACAGCTTGTCAGCGGCCTTGCTAATGCCTCCGCCAATCACAATACATGCAGGGTTCAAAATCATGATTGCTGACTTCAGTCCCATCGCCAAATCCACCACATACTTCGCAGTGAATTCCGCATCTTCCAGTAATTCCCTGGCTGTCTTGCCGTAATCTTTTTCCAACCACAGGCCGCAGCACATCCGCTCAAAGCAACCTTTGGAACCACATAAACATTGCGGTCCGTTCGGATGAATGGTCATGTGGCCCAGCTCACCAGCATAGGAATCCGCACCGCGATAGATGCCATGTTCCGTCAAAATGCCACCGCCGATGCCCGTGGAAAGGGTCATGTAGAGTAGCGGTCTGTAGCCCACGCCTGCTCCGTGAACTCCTTCCCCCAGTGCGCCCACGTTGGCATCGTTATCCATCAGCGCGGGTAAGCCCAATTCACTTTGGATGAACCCAGGCAAATTGAAATTGCTCCAACCGCTGACGTGGGTTGACAGAGTCACCATCTGCGTTGGGAAGTCTACAGGACCACCAAAGCCTATGCCACAGCCGGTCAAAGGCAGTTCCTGCTTCCATTGCAAGCCGACCATGCCGATCTGATCCAGCATCCAATCTTTGCCGCCTTGGCGATCTGTAGATCGGGATTCGCGACGGATCATGCGGCCTTCATCGAACACCGCCATGGAAAACTTTGTGCCCCCAATATCAATGCACAGAATCATTTTCAACCACCAACAGTTCCAACCAGGATGCTGTGCCCGTGCCAGGTTTCAAGATGGTCACTGCCGCAACGGCATTGCCGAACTTTACAGCGGCCTGAGCGGAACCTGTCACGCAGAATGCCATGGCCGCGCCGGCTGAAAAGCTATCGCCTGCGCCGCAAATGTCCACAGGGTTGGCCACTTTGGTGGTTTCAATCAACAGCTCGCCATAACAATCAACCAGTGTTACGCCATCGCCCCCATGAGTGACCAGCAGGACTGGTGCTTCTGTTAAATCTCTCAGTTGGTCAAAGTCCACTTCTCCAAAAGCCCGCATGCAAGCTGCGTTGGCTTCATCTTCGTTGACCTTCACAATGACTTTACGAAATAGTTCCGCACGCATACGGGAATCCACCCAAATGATCTTTTCCGGATTTTCTGCGGCATGGCGCTCCAATTCCAAACGCAGCGCAACTCCCACCACTCCCCCACGCTCAGTTTCGGCTTGATCAGAAACCAGGATCACATCAAATTCCGAAGCAACACGACGAAAATTGTTCAATAATTCTTCTTCGGCTTCTTTGGGAAGGTCGCCATCGGTAATGAAGTCCAGCCGTGGACGATCTTCAATATGGGTCTTTTCATTAATGATTTTGGTGTAGGTGAACGTGGTCCAGTGTGGGTGTTTCAATAAGAGATTGTGCTCAATATTCCTGGCTTCCAGAGCTTGGCGAAGTTCATAACCAGACCCATCATCGCCGGTCACTCCCAGCACGGAAATCCTTCCCACACAAAGTGCGGCAAGATTGTTGGCCACCGTACCACCAGCCCCCGGCGTAATTTCAGTCCCGGTTACAGCAACACGTGGGATGCCGGTTTCCCGCGAAGGCTGCGCCAAATTAGGATCATAGTGGCACCAACGATCCAAACAAATATCGCCCACTACGAGTGCCGACAGCTTTGGAAACCGGGAACGCAATTGGAAGATCATACAAGGCCAACATAAGCGCGCCGCAGGGCAGGGAAGGTGGCGCGGTGATCGCCACAGAAATAAAAGCTTGATCCGCCATCGGCCACAGTGCGCACCAGAATGGTCTTGTGGGGTCGGAAATAATAGCCAGGATCTGCCTTGGTTAACTCATGGTGAATATCGCCCTGAATCGGAACCAGGTCGAACACAGCGGTAGTGAAATCGCGGACGTGCTTGCCATGTTGATGGGCCACGTTGCGCGACATAGCCAGTGCCTTCAAATAAACTTCTGGTGCCATAATAGCTGAACCAAAGCTTAACATCACGCCAGATTCCAAGTTTTCAACGGCGGCGGTGAAGATCAGAAAATCGCGATAGCTGGCTTCACCCAATGCCGCCCCGTCACAATTGGGATGCTCATGAAGAATGTCGTAGCCAATCCCTACGTGCACCGTAATTGGCACAGATAGGCGATATGCCGCAGCAATTACGCTGAGGTCCTTGTGTGGGTAATTGCTCTCTTCAATGCGTCGACCAACGTTTTCACCCAAGCCCAGTTGCAGTTTGGCAGCTTCTACAATCCAATCGTTCAGTTCCCCGGTTTCCTTCCACAGGCCAAACTCACCGGAACGGATATAGCGGGCCACGCTTTCCGTCGTGGCACCAATGCGGGCCACTTCATAGTCATGAATGGCCCCCGCACCATTCATTGCGATATGAGTAATGGCACCGCGTTCCATCATGTCGATGATGTGGCGGTTGGTACCAGCACGCAACAGATGTGCGCCCATCATTAGAATGCGCGAAGCCTTCCTCTGTTTTGCCGTTGCCAGTCGCTGGGCAATTGTGGCAAGGTCGGGATGTGTGAATTCAGCCGTAGGCTCGTCAAGGGACATCCAACGGGTCAACGGCAGATCATGAACGCGCTCGGCAAGAGGCTTGATAATCAACCGGGAGCGATCGAATTGAGGGTACTTTGATCCGGCCATGGTTTAGAAAATGGTACGGAACAACTCATCGCGATCAGAAAAATGCGGCACAATCCAATCGGCACCAACTCCCACCAGACGGTCGCGCTTCCATTGGTCCACCTGCGCACAATGGGGTTCATCGCTAGCCACACCCACGGCAACTCCACCCACAGCTTTCACGTTTTCAATTTCAACGTAACCGTCACCGAAGCCCAGAAATTGGTCCCCTTTGAACTCTGCAGAAGAAATCAGACGCTGGATCAGAATCGCTTTAGAAAAGACTTTGTAATCGTCCAGCGCGCCGTAAACGCCTCCGTCAAAGTACTTGTCCACTTGTAAAAGTCGGGCTTCATTTTTCACGTAAGCATCGTCAGTGCCACTGGCCAGGTACATTTTCATGCCACGTTCTTTCAATCCGTCAAGCAGTGCGAAAGACCCTGGAACCAGCCATTTTTCAGGCGATGTATGGCCGCTTTCCAGCTCTTCAATCCGACCCTTGATACGCTCCCATAAGCGGTCCAAATACATTTTCTTGTAGACCAGTGGATCTTCCGCAGTGCCCCCACGGGCGGTAATGTTATCGGCCAATTCAATCATCTGATACATGGTCTGCTTGCCAGTCAGACGACCGACAAACTCTTTCACCAGGGTGGTGAGGTCTTCTTCTTTTTCACCGGTTTTAAGATCGGCAAGAATCTCAACCATCATCGGGACCATCACTTCAACCCAGCCAGAGCGGATGACGGATAACGTGCCGTCGAAGTCGAACAAGGCCACACGCGCATTTTTAGCGGACGCGCCGGGCCGAAGGTTTTCAATCATTGCTTTCTATTTTCGCATGGTATGCAAGACGTCGCCGCTACTTTAACTTCGGTAATCCCCAGGGCTTACGTTCCACCCGCGCCAGCAATTGATTTGCATCGCGATCCCCAATGAACTCTTCTTTATCCGCATCCCATCGCAACTTGCGACCGGTCTTGTAGGCGATGCTGCCCATCAGTGCAATTGAAGTTGACCGATGACCTTGTTCAATGTCCGCAAACTGTTTCCGTTCGCCGCGCAGCACCGCAATAAACGCCTGACCATGGGCATTGGTAGCGTCGGCAGATTGCTTGGTCACGCGCTCCATGCGGTCAGCTTCCGGATAAATTTCATAGCCTACGCGATCCGCAAATAACACGCCGTTGGTGCCGTAGAAAGCCATTCCATTGGGACGGTCAATGTCACCTTTGGTGTTGTAGTACTTCATTCCTGGAGTACGTCCGCCCAGGCCATGACCGGCAATGTTGGAAGCTTCGTAACTCATGATGAACCCAGGATATTCGTAGGTCACCTGCAGAGTGTCTGGTACATCGCCAATG
This sequence comes from Acidobacteriota bacterium, assembly GCA_031394025.1. Classification (GTDB taxonomy): domain Bacteria; phylum Acidobacteriota; class Terriglobia; order Bryobacterales; family Bryobacteraceae; genus JANXSF01. The sequence continues at coordinate 1,204 of JANMWO010000632.1, read as the reverse complement.
TGCGTCAGGGCGAACTTGCCGCCGCTGGCTGAAACGGTGGTGGGCCTTTCCACACCCATAATTTGATGCACAGTATCAAAGCGATGGGTGCCGTAATCAGTAATGTAGCCGTGCGAATAATCGGAGAACCAACGATAAGTTCCAAGGTGACGCAGCTTGTTATAAGGAACCAAGGGAGCGGGTCCGCAGTACATGTCCCAATCCAAACCATCGGGGGTTGGCGAATCAGGGGCACTGCCAATTCCCTTGGGGAACATGTTGATGAAGTTCCAAACGCGAACGTAATGGACCTTGCCTAACTTACCGCTTTGGATAATATCGGCGATCTCAGCAAAGTGAGGTGCGGAACGCTGTTGCGTCCCGGCATAGACGGTGCGCTTATAGCGGCGGGCGGCATTCACCATGGCCCGTCCTTCATGAATGGAAAATGAAATTGGCTTTTCCACAAACACGTGCTTACCTGCCTGGCATGCCTGAATCGCAGCAGAAGCGTGCCAATGGTCGGGCGTTGCCACATGCACTGCGTCCACATCTTTCATTTCCAATAACTTTCTAAAATCACTGAACGATTTGGCGTCGCCTCCGGCCCAGACTCGCGCGGCGTCGGCGTTATTGCGCCAAACATCGGCCACGGCAATGTAAGAAGTATTGGGCGCTTGCCGAATAAATCCTGCCACATACCGGCCACGTCCGCCGCAGCCAATCAACCCGACATTGATCCGATCATTGGCCCCAAGAATCCGTTGCGCTGAAGCCGCAGTCAAAAGAAAAGTTCGACGTTTCATCAGCATCACTGTATCGCAAATTGAATCTATTTTGGATTTAACATTGGTTTACTTGACGAAATGGATTGGGTCAGAGACCATGAAACAAGTATAATTTGAGGGTTTGCCCGGTTGAACGAAAAACCTACAGTGAGTGTGTTCTTTCCAGCTTTTAATGATGCGCCCTCCATTGGTCCTTTGGTGGATGCGGCTTTTGAAGTGCTTGCTCTGCGCGCCAGCGATTACGAAGTGATCGTGGTGAACGATGGCAGTTTTGATGGCACAGGTGAAGTGCTGGCCAGTTTGGAGCAGCAGTTTGGCCCGCGTATGAAAGTTGTAACTCATGCACAGAATCGCGGATATGGCGGGGCGCTGCGTAGCGGGTTTGCAGCGGCATCGAAAGATTTAGTCTTTTATACGGATGGCGATGGCCAATACGA
>JANMWO010000605.1:0-20391 GCA_031394025.1 Acidobacteriota bacterium | reverse complement strand
CCCCGTTTCGCTGCCACCGTTTCCGCTTTCGGCTGTAGATCCAGAACTTCATCACAAGCCGCTTGGTCGCCTGAAAGCATGATCACTGGAATGTGGAAGTATCCCGCAATCGCCGCCACTTGCCCTATTTCACCGACCGGTTTTCCGTTCAATGAAATCCGCTCCACGTTGAAACTTTGGGAATGCGCCAACACTCCATTCCTGGCCCCAGCCATGGCATGTTGACCTATAAAAAGAATGCCATCATACAAGCGATCTTGCATGTAATAGTTAGCAGGTGTGGGCTTACCCTGAAGCAGTTGCCCATAGGGATGAAGGGTGTCAACCGAAAGACTGCGACTGCCATCATGACCATCCCACACCACAATTTGACCCGCACCTGCTTCTACCAATCCCTTAATAGCAGCGTTAGTTTCCGCAGTTAGTAACTGGCGACTTTCATCATAGCGTCGCTGACCTGGCAGCAGTTGTTCATCGGCATTGTTGACCCCACCCACGCCTTCCATATCGGTGACAATCAGGAATTTAGGCTTCTGAGCAAAAGCAATTGTGCACACAAACACAAACAAAAGCGCCTTCATTATTGACTCACCTTCAGAACCCAAAGCGGCTGTGTCCGCAACTCCTCGGGCAACTCTGGTAGTTCAATGATCAAAGCCTTGCCCACTGTCTTCCACTTCAAAGGTGACGATGAACCTAGCAAGGTTACTGACTTGGCCTCAAAGCCTACATCCTTGATCTGAAACTGACGACCCGGCCAGCGAGGCAAAATCGCATAAACATTTTTTCCCTTAGCTGTGAAAAATGCTTCAATGGCTGCCTTTCCAGCAGAAGGCTTTTGCCCCAACTTAGTAACATCGTAGGCTGTTTCATACGACTTGTTATATTCCACTTTTTGCACTTCGCCTGAACTCCACTGACGAGAGGTTTTCCAGGGTTTAGTGCCGTAAATTGCCTCGCCATTCACTTTCAGCCAGGACCCAATCTCCAGCAGACGTTCTTCCATCACCACCGGAATTGTACCGTCGCCATTAGGCCCAATGTCCAACAGTAAGTTACCACCACGACTCACCAAATCCACCAACATGGTTACCAGTTGAGGGCCTGTATGATAGTCCTCCACTCGTTCCGCGCGATTGTAGCCGTAGGAAAATCCCATGCCACGGCTTTCCTCCCACACATGATCCATTCCGCTCATGCCGGGTGTGTATTCGGTGGTCCAGTAACCACCATGCTTGTGACGACTGTCCTTGCCCCAACGGTCGTTAATAACCACCTCGTTCTTCACAGCAGTTTCATTGAACAGCCAGGCCAACAGTTCCGGACTTTTCCATTCATCAGAAGGAAGATCCCATTCCCCGTCACTAAAAATAATGGAAGGATTGTAGCGAGTTACCAAGTCCTTAAATTGTGGCGTCATATGCTCGCGAATATAGCGCGGTTTGTCTGCCAGATACATGGGGTTGTACCACTCATAGAGCGAATAGTAAAAACCCATCTTCAAATTCTTTTTGCGGACGGCTTCAGTAAGATCGCCCAGAATGTCGCGTTTGGGGCCTGTGTCCATTGCGTTCCAAGGGCGACCCCAGGTGGCTGAAGCTTCCTTGCTGGGCCACAACGCAAAGCCTTCATGATGTTTGGAAGTAAGCGCAACGTACTTTGCACCGGACCTTGCAAATATGTCAGCCCAGTGATCCGGGTCAAACAGTTGAGCACGGAATTGTGGAGCAAAGGTTTTGTATTCGTAATCGGCACCATACTGCTTTTTGTGATATTCCCAGGTGCCGCTCTGAATGAGATTCGCGTTCGGCTGCTGCCCGGCAGTCATCGCGTTCCAATACCATTCCGCGTAAGCCAGCTTGCCAGGAATTACCGGAGCATAAGCGGGTACTGAATAAACTCCCCAATGAATGAAGATTCCAAACTTAGCATCAGTAAACCAAGTTGGCGTTGGACGGCTATCAATGGATTCCCAAGTAGGCTGATAAGTCTGTGCCTGCAATAAGCCGATGGTAACTAACAGTAAAAGTATTTTCATAAATCTAGCATCCTTATCTTACAGCAGTGCATGCTTGCGGTAGAACCATCCTTTCACCATTTGTACAACCAATAAATAAGTGACCGCAAGCAGGCCAATGGCCGCAACCAGCATGAACGGCAATGGGACAAACCCAAGCAGCTTGCCCAACGGTGTATACGGAATGACCATCGCCAAAGTTACGATGGTAAGCACAGCGATTAACAATGACTTACTCGGTCGGCTACTGAACGGATTGCCTGCTGTTCTGATTACAAAAACAACAAGAGTTTGCGTGGCCAACGATTCAACAAACCAAGCCGTGTGGAACAGCGGCGCATTGGTTGCCGCTTGGAATGCGTACAGCACAATAGCGAACGTTAGAAAATCATAGATGGAACTAATTGGCCCAATAATCATCATGAACTGGCGGATAAAGCTGATTTGCCAGCGCTTCGGTTTATGCAGCAGTGCGTCATCCACATTGTCTGTTGGAATGCTGATTTGCGAAATATCGTACAGAAAATTATTCAACAGAATTTGCGTGGGCAGCATCGGTAAGAAGGGTAGGAACAACGATGCGGCGGCCATACTAAACATGTTGCCGAAGTTGGAACTTGTGCCCATAATAATGTACTTCATGATGTTGGCAAAGCTGCGGCGACCTTCCACAATTCCATCGTTCAGCACGCTCAGATCTTTTTCCAACAGAATAATCTTCGCTGCATCTTTGGCCACATCCACGCCATTCATCACGGAAATTCCTACATCGGCTGTGTGCAATGCAGGAGCGTCGTTAATGCCATCGCCAATAAATCCCACCACATGCCCGTGAGCTTTCAGCGCGATGATCACACGGTTCTTCTGTTCTGGTGAAACGCGTGCGAAAATTGCCCCATGTTCAGCCTGGTAAGCCAATGCCGCATCATCCATCGTGTCAATCTGACTGCCAATCACTAGAAGGTCCGCAGGCAAGCCCACATCGCGAGCCACTTTTTGCGTCACATATTGGTTATCGCCAGTCATGATCACAATGGAAACGCCGTTTTGCTTCAGCGATTCCAACACGGCTTGCACACCCTCTTTAGGTGGGTCCAGAAAAGCAGCGAATCCGGCCAAGGTCATTCCCTTTTCAGCTTCAACTTTATAGACCCCCTGTTTAGGCACCTTCAACACAGCAACGCCCAGCGCCCGATATCCTTCTGCACTTAGTTTTTGAAACGTCGCTGCGGCCTCGGCACGCCGCTGGTGATTGAACGGTTGACTAACTCCGTCAAAAGTTACTGAATCGCAAATGGCAAAGACGCTTTCCGCTTCACCCTTGGTAACCAACAGACACTCTTCCGCATGACTCACCACCACAGAAAGACGTTTGCGATGGAAGTCAAATGGGATTTCATCCAGCTTTGCGTACTCAGTAATCTTCGGACGTTCGTGCTTTAAAATGGCATCATCCAACGGACTGCGGATTCCTGCTTGAAAGAAACTGTTTAAGTAGATCAGGCGCAGAACATTTTCATCATCTTTACCGGCCACGTCCACATGACGGTCCAGAACAATTTCCCCTTCTGTCAGCGTACCTGTCTTATCGCTGCACAGAATTGTCATGCTACCGAAGTCCTCAATGGCCGCCAATTGCTTCACCAGCACTTGTTTCGCGGCCATACGGCGAGCCCCTTTGGCTAACGTGATGGTGATAATCATCGGCATCATTTCCGGAGTCATGCCGACGGCAAGTGCGACGGAAAACAGAAAAGATTCCAAAATTGGCCGATGCAGAATAATATTGACCAGCAGAACAAACAGCACCAATAAAAGAATGATCTTGGTAATCATCAAGCCGAAGTTACGGATGCCGCGGGCGAACTCCGTCTCTGGCGGTCGCTCGGTCAGACGTCCGGCAATGGCCCCCAGTGCTGTCCGTCTTCCTGTTGCCACAATCACTGCGGTTGCAATGCCCGTCTGAACTGCCGTCCCTAGGAAAACACTGTTGCTGGCATCGCCCACGCCACGCGCGCCTGCTGCAAGATCCTGAACCAATTTCTCAACAGGCAACGATTCTCCAGTAAGTGCCGATTCGCGAACTTGTAAGTCCTTAACCTCCAAAAGTCTCGCATCCGCCGGTACAAGATCCCCAGCATGTAAGTGGATCACGTCGCCTTTCACCAATTGCTCTACTGGTAATTCCTGTTCGCGTCCATCGCGCAGAACCGCCGCTGTAGTTGCCACCTGCTTACGAATGGCCTCAACTGCATGGCGAGCCTGAAATTCCATAAAGAAATTTAGAACAACACTCAGCAACACCATGGCGATGATAATGATTCCACCAACGTGGTCCCCCAGGCTGATGGAAATTGCGCTGGCCACCACTAAGATAATCACCAGCGGGTTTGCAAAAAAGCGCAGGAAATCAATCAGGGCGGCAAAGCGCGATTCCTGATCCATGCTGTTTGGACCATATATACGCAGTCTTTTGGCGGCTTCAGCGGTGGTTAGCCCAGCCGGTGTCCCTTCAATGGTGCGCAGCAATTCCGCCAGCGGGACTTCCCAAAACTTGTCCTCAGTCTTTAAGTCTTCGGTCTTTAGTATGGCCATTTCCAATCACGAACCTCTGGCATATCATCCCCATGCACTACGATGTAGCGTTTGTGTTCCGCCAACTTATCTCGCAATAATTGCTTCACATGGCCTGCCTTATTCTGTAGACGTGGAACGCGGTCAATCATATCTCCAGCCAAATGGAAACGGTCCAGATCGTTCATCACTGTCATGTCGAACGGGGTTGTGGTTGTGCCCTCTTCCTTATACCCGCGAACATGCATGTTGTCATGATTTGTTCGCTTGTAAGTCAAACGATGGATCAGCCACGGGTAGCCATGAAACGCAAATACAATCGGCTTGTTTGTAGTGAAGATAGAATCAAACTCACCATCGGGTAAACCGTGCGGATGCTCTGTGTGAGGCTGCAAAGTCATCAGATCCACCACATTCACAAAGCGGATTTTCATATCGGGTAGGTGCTGCCGCAGCAGGTCCACAGCGGCCAGTGCTTCCAGCGTAGGAACATCGCCTGCACAGGCCAGCACCACATCGGGTTCACAATCCTGATCATTACTTGCCCAACCCCAAATGCCAATGCCCACTTCACACAGACGAACTGCGGCGTCAATATCCAACCATTGCGGCGACGGTTGCTTGCCCGCCACAATCACATTTACATAGTGGCGGCTGCGCAGACAATGGTCCGTTACTGAAAGCAACGTGTTGGCATCGGGCGGAAGATACTCCCGCACAATATCAGCCTTCTTGTTCATTACATGATCAATAAAACCGGGGTCTTGATGGCTGAATCCTTTGTGATCCTGCCGCCACACGTGCGACGTCAGTAAGTAGTTGAGTGAGGCAATGGGTTGCCGCCAGGGCACTTCGCGGGATACCTTCAACCACTTGGCATGCTGGTTGAACATGGAATCTATGATGTGGATGAAAGCTTCGTAGCAGGAAAGCAGACCGTGGCGACCAGTAAGCAGATAGCCTTCCAGCCAACCTTGGCAAAGATGTTCGCTAAGCACTTCCATCACTCGACCATCTTGAGCAAGATGATCATCACTCGCGGTTATGCCATCTTCCCAAACTCGATTAGTAACTTCAAACAGCGCCCCCAGGCGGTTGGAATTGGTTTCATCCGGCCCAAACACGCGAAAGTTTTTCGCCTTCTCGTTCAGTTTCATCACATCGCGCAACAGGTAGCCCATCACACGGGTTGCTTCGGCATCAACGGATCCGGGCTTAGGGACGGCCACTGCATATTGGCGAAAATCTGGCATGATCAGGTCTTGCAGAAGTTGGCCGCCGTTGGAATGCGGGTTGGCACCCATGCGACGGTTACCGGTCGGAGCCAGTTCCGCCAACTCAGGACGTAACTTGCCATCGACGTCGAATAACTTGGCCGGTTGATAACTGAGTAACCAATCTTCTAACAGTTTCAGATGCCCTGGGTTAGTGGCCACGTTTGTAAGTGGAACCTGATGCGAACGGAACGTGCCTTCCATTTGCAGACCGTCCACAACCTTGGGTCCGGTCCAACCTTTGGGCGTGCGCAGAATGATCATCGGCCAACGTGGACGATCCATGTTTCCATCCACACGTGCTTGCTTCTGGATCTCTTTGATCTCAGCAACTATGGTGTCCAACGTGGCCGCCATCATTGGATGCACGACGTCGGGATTGGAACCTTCCACAAAGTAGGGCTTGTAACCATAACCAGTAAATAGATGGTCCAACTCCGCATCCGTCATTCGTGCCAGCAGAGTGGGCGCGGCGATTTTGTATCCATTCAGATGCAGGATGGGAAGAACCACGCCATCGCGGGCGGCATTCAGAAATTTATTGGAATGCCAACTGGCCGCCAGCGGACCTGTTTCCGCCTCTCCATCGCCGACGACACAGCACACCAATAAATCAGGGTTATCGAACACGGCACCGTATGCATGCAGCAGGGAATAACCAAGTTCACCACCTTCGTGAATGGACCCCGGCGTTTCCGGTGCCACATGGCTGGGAATTCCTCCAGGGAAACTGAACTGCTTAAACAGGCGTTGCATGCCAGCCGTGGTCTGCGGAATGTTAGGATATAACTCGCTGTAAGTGCCTTCTAAATATGTGTTGGCTACCAAGCCGGGTCCACCATGGCCAGGGCCAGTTACATACAACACATTCAAGTCATGTTCTTTTATGATTCTGTTGAAGTGGACATAGATAAAGTTCAGCCCCGGAGTGGTTCCCCAGTGACCCAGCAATCTTGGTTTAACATGGTCCACTTTCAAGGGCTCACGCATCAGGGGGTTATCAAGCAGATAGATCTGGCCTACCGACAAGTAATTCGCAGCATGCCAATAGGCATTCATTTTGGATAGAAGTTCTGGGGAGAGGGGTTCAGTCATTTTCAATATTCTCAAAGAAGATCTGGATTACACCTTGAGTATAGAGTTCTTTTCCTTTGGATAACTTAGCCTGGAATCCTGCCAATTCAGTGTCTACAGCGATACACTACAGGCATGCGGTTGCGAGCTTCTCAAGACAGGTTGAAAGTGGAACACAGCATCATCGATGGCCTACGCCGTGTGCTGGAGAAGCTGCTGGATCAGAACATTGGCATTCGATCCATCGTGCCCGGCCGCATCAGCATGGTACGCGATGCCAAAGGTCCAATTGTGAAAGTTCGCATCACCGTGCCCGTTACCAATGGCTGGAAAGCAATCGCTCTAGCTGCTGGCGCGCGACAGGAACTCTTCATCAGTACAGAATTCAAAAAAGCTGAATTGGAACAGGCCTTCGCCAATGCCGGTGCTCTTCCTGCGGGGAGTTGAACACTACTTTGTCAAATGAGAAAGAACCAGTCACTACCCACAAATCACACAATCGAGCCATAATCAAACGTGGACCTTGAAAAGACCCTTTTGCGTAAAGTCGGCGAAGCAATTAGCAAGTACGATATGATTCGCCCCGGTGATCGAGTGGCTGTTGGCCTTTCCGGCGGTAAAGATTCCGTCACTTTGTTGGAAGCCCTGGTGCTGTTGCAAAAGCGCGCCCCCATTGATTTCACTGTCTGCGCCTTCACCATAGAACAAGGCAAGTTTCTCCGTCCCATCGCCCCCTTCAAAGAGTACTTGGAAAAGAAAGGCGTCGAATGGGTCTATTATCATGACAATCCCAGTTTCCAGCTACTGGAAGATCAACCCGATCATGGCTGTGATATGTGCTCCCGCTACCGTCGTCGTGCTGTCTACGAAGTTGCCAGGGGCATGCGTGCCAACGTAATCGCCTTCGGTCACACTGCCGATGACTTTTGCGAATCGTTCCTGCGCAACGCGCTGTTCAATGGACGGATTAGTTCGCTGCCACCCATCACTTACTCTTCACACAAAGATTTCCGAATTATCCGCCCACTTGTGTTTGTAACTGAAGACATCACCACGGCTTATGCCAGCCACTTGACAGCCCCGGTAATCCCTTGCGGTTGCTCACAAAAAACTGGCACCGTCAGACGATCTCTACGGGATTACTTCACAGAAATGGAAAAGGATCACCCTCGCATTAAAGAAAGCATGCTTTCCGCCATGGGGAATATTGAACTGCATCGACTTCTCGATACCCGCTATCAAGATCCAGAGAAGACCATCGCTAAACCAGTTTCTGAAGAGCTGTTCCCAATGCTTACTTAAACGATGGACAAAGTTCTCAAAGGGAAACAGTCACCCGCAAGAATGTTGCAGGGATTGAAGTGCCTCCATCAACACCCTTGTTCTGTGAATTCGCCAGTTCCAAAAGTTGGCCGTGAAGATCATCCACTTTCCCGCTATTTTGAGCGGCTTCGAAAGCGTTCATGGTTGGGCCATAGAATCGCCGAAATGATTCCACCACGTCTGCGGGGCTCTTGTTTGGCGACCTGAAATGGAACGTGTCCTTCTCCATGGAGATGTTCTCTTTGGGCACGCCTGCTTGACCAAAACGTTCAATGATGTTGGCATCCACGCCCCAAGTCATTGGGCTGACGAAGCCTTCTGGAGGTGGTGGCGTAAAGGACGAACTGATCTTCAACAACTGCGACACGAATGAAGTTGGATCGTTCGGAATCCAGTTGCCCATCACAATGCGACCACCTGGTTTGGTAACCCGCACCATCTCCTTCGCTACGTCGAAGGGCTTGGGAGCAAACATAGCGCCGAATACAGAAAGGCTCAAATCAAACGTATGATCGCTAACCCCCTGTAAGTTGCACGCATCGCCCTCTTGGAATTTTAGTCGATTGAGCCCAGCTTGGGCGGCGCGCTTGTTCCCCGCATCAACCAGATTCCTGGCAATGTCGATCCCTACAACTTCAGCCCCCAGTAACGCTATCGGAACCGCCGTAGTGCCATCTCCGCAGCCCAGATCCATCACCAGCAGCGGCGTAGTTATCCCCAGCGAAATAACAAATGCTTCTCCAGATTCCCGCATGAAGCTGGCAATCTCGGTAAAGTCACCTTTTTCCCACAAAGCTTTGTTCGGATTCATAACAGGTCTCCTATTTTATGTGTCAGATACTCAGTGAGTATTCGCTGCCACTCGCCAAGGTGATACCCCTGGCCACTTCTTCAATTCTTTGCCCGCCCACTCGTTCGATTTATCCTTATGGCAAATCACACAAGCATTGGGAATCTTATACTTTTCTGAATCGGACGGCGCAATAAACTTAAACGTATGGCTGCGGATATTGTTCCCTTCAATCGTCTGGGCAATCTGCGGCATATGGCACGCCGCGCATTCACTACCAGTGCTTCGTTCTTTATGTTGCGTGTGTGCAGTCAAAGTGCCGCGCGGACCGTTCGGCGAATCCACGCCATGACATTGTAGGCACATGGAATTGCCGGGCTTAATCAAATCAGCCGAGTTCGGCGTACCATGCACATCATGGCAGCTAAAACATTTCACGCCTCTTGTGTGCATCGTTGCTTGCACATAGTCGTTGCCTTGCATTCGATTCTTATGGCCTGAACCTTCAGGAAAATGGGTGAAAGTAGTTTCGCCCAACTTGTGCTCTTCCAACTCCCAATAGTCCGCCAACTTCGCCCCAGGTTGGTAGCCCACAGGCCAATCGTAATACCGGCCATTCACCGGATTCACTAGCGGACGCCCTTGCGAATGGCATTGAATGCAGACGTCGTTAGCTCGCACAAAATCCAAGCGACCAGGATGCACAATCGTCGCCTTCGAAGGTGCTGTGGCATGCGCGCTGCCTGCTCCATGACATTTTTCGCAACCTACGTTCCATTCGCTTACGGAATTATCGGCAGTGTTAAAATTCGTCGAATGGCAACCATCACAGGTGGGTCCGGTGGGACGCTGCATCTGATCAGCCGGATAATGCTTTGTCCACCAATCCGTTCCATCACGCACATAGTAGCGACGCCACAAGCCAGCTTTGATATCCCACTGTGCAGGGAAGACAAAATAATCGTTACCCACTTTCGTGAAGTAACGTTGTTTCCATTTGCTGCCATAAGTGAAGGAAATGTCTTCCTTCTTGAAGGTCACCAGCGCGTTAGGTTTTGAAAAATCACCCAAAATTGCCTCGGGCCGGACTTTCGGATCTTGCACTACATTGGCCATCAAGGTCTTCTTCCAACGGGAATAGATTTCCGTATGGCAGGTGCCGCACTTGGCCGATCCAGCAAATGCCGCTTTTGGAATTGTTTGGCTCAAGCTGAGCATCTGCGAAAACACAACTAGCACTATCGTGTACTTTTTCATGGGATTTTCAGATTTCCACCCTGTGTTCAATGATACCCTGCATAGGATAGACCTTAGCGTTCCACTTGCATGAGAAAACTTGTTCGGCATTCATTGACCCTGGCCACGTTGCTGTTGCCCATTGCCGTGGCGCAGACACCCGCAACCAAACTTACTCTGGCTGAATGCATTCGCTTGGCTGAATCTGTCCCTTCCGCTGTTTCTATTGCGCGCCAGGAAGCCCGCATTGCAGCGTTAGGAGTCAATATTGCTCGCACCGCATTTCTTCCCCAGAGCAGTTTCACTGGCGGCACAATCTACAATAGCCCCACCGCGAATGGCAGCCGATTCGTCGCACTAAACGGTCAGCATGAATATATTTCCACGGCGAATGTCGGTCTGGAAATTGATACTTCAGGCCGCTTACGAGCCGCCTATGCCCGCGCCAAAATTGATCGTGACATAGCCGAAGTCGGTTCGCGAATTAGCACCCGTGACCTCCGCCGTGCCGTCACAATTTCTTACTACTCTTTGCTGGCTGCCCGCAAATTATCGGAAGCCGCTGAAACAAGTTTTAACGAAGCACGCAGTTTTGAGGCAAAGACACGCACCTTGTTCGGCGGCGGCGAAGTAGCTCAGGCCGATGTTGTGAAAGCTGCTGCCCAAGCCGTTTCCTTCGATCAATTGCGAAAAGCAGCCCTGCTCGATTCACGCCTTGCTAACCAGGAACTAGCCAGTTTTTGGACAGAAGATGTGGACAAATCTTTAGACGTTGAAGATACTTTGACCGAAGCTCCTCCCAGCGATGAAGCCACTGCTCGGGCCTACCTACGACGACCGGAGTTTCTCATTTTAGACCTGCAAAAGCAGGGGTTTCAGTTAGATGCCAAGCGCGAACATGCGGCGTTGCTTCCCCAGGTCAACTTCAATTATCAGTACGGAATTGACGCCAATGTGTACTCCTACAAAGAACGTGGCTCGGCAGTATTCGCAACCGTGAACGTTCCCATTTTCGATTGGTTCAAAGCTCGCTCGCACACGCAACAGTTCACGCTGAAAGCGGAACAGGTCAACAATGTCCGCAGCCTTACGGAGCGGGCGTTTTCCCGTGAGTATGAAAATGCAAAGGCTCGTGCTACATCGTTATTTGAACAGAGCAAGCTGGCTGAAACACAAATCAAATTGTATGAGGACAACTTGCGCTTATCGCAGCTTCGCTATCAGGGCGGCGAAGGTCCGGCGCTTGATGTTGTAGTGGCCCAAACACAGTTGCAGCAAGCCCGTGCCAATTACTACACAACGCTTTTCCAATATGCAAACGCCCGCGCCGCCTTGGAGGTCGCCCGAGGACAATGAAACCTCTTTTTGTAATTTGTTGTATGGCAGTAGTCGGCTGTGGTGGCCACAAGGAAGAAGAACCGGTTAAACCCAAAGCCATTGTTGCCGTGAAAACAGCCATCGCTGAAACTGGTGCCGTGCAGGCTACGTTGAAAGCCCCGGCCACCATCTTTCCCCGTGAACAAGCCAACATTACACCCCGCATGACTGGCGTAATTCGCCAACTGAAAGTTCGTAAAGGCGATAACGTCGCCAGCGGTGCATTGCTCGCCGTACTGGAAAATCGCGATCTGGTTTCGCAGCGCGAAGAAGCACAGGCAATGCTGGCAGATGCCCAGGCAACGCTGGAAAAGACTAGTCGTGGAACCATCCCTGCCGATGTTGAACGCGCTCGTGGGGCGCTGGCAATTGCCACCGCTTCTATGAATCAGGCCAAGAAGATTTACGATCGCCGTAAAGCGTTGTTTGATCAAGGTGCCATTCCTGAGCGTGAATTGCTGATTAGTGAAACGGAACTTTCCACTGCTCGCACCAATTCTGAAGTGGCTAAAAAGTCTTTGGATTTACTAGAGCAACAATCACGTGGACAAGATATCAAGATCGCTGAAGCACGCGTAGAACAAGCCAGGAGTCGTTTGGCCACCATGGGCGCTCAGTTGCAATACGCTGAACTGCATGCCCCTTTCAACGGAACAATTACCGAACAGTTGCAGTACGCTGGGGACTTGGGGCAATCATCCAGTCCGATTTTTACAATTGCCGATCTTGCTGTAGTAACGGCTAGGGCACAAGTTCCTGAAGGGGAAGCAGCCCGCGTCGGCAAAGGTCAGGCCTGCGCATTCCGCACGGGAGAAGGCGAAGGTGTAGAAGTAAGTGGTCGCATTAGTGTGGTCAATCGCGCGGTGGATCTACAGCGGCGCACAGTGGAAGTATGGTGTGAAATCGCCAACCCGCCACAATCATTACGAGCCGGATCTTTTGGTTCAGTAACCATTAATACTGCACGCGCACAGAATGCTTTAATGGTCCCCATTGCCGCTCTCATGTTGGAAGAAGGCACTAACAAAGGACACGTTATGGTGATAGATGAAAAGTCCGTTGCCCATAAACGTGATGTCCAAGTGGGTGAAACCGTGGGTAGCAATCGCATTGTTACTTCAGGTTTGAAAGCTGGGGAAACGGTGATCACAGAAGGTGGTTACGAACTGCCCGACAACACCGAAGTGACCACAGGCGCTAAGAAGGACCCTACTAAAGAGGCTGTCAAAGGGTCTACTAAAGAATGACTAGTTCCCTTGCGACGTTCGTCAATTCACACGGTCGGGCATTGGTCCTGGTGGTGTTGTGCTTTGCCCTGGCTGGCATTGTCCTTACCCCTCAAATTCCAATTTCGATTTTCCCGCAAACCGATTTTCCGCGTATCGTGATCCTGGTAGATAACGGGATCGCCCCGCCCAACATTCAGATGACCACCGTCACCCGACCCATTGAAGAGGCCATTCGCCTGGTCCCAGGGGTCACCACCGTTCGTTCCACAACGGCCCGAGGGTCAACGGAAATCAGCGCCTTCTTCCGCTGGGATATTGACATTTTGAATGCGCTCCACTTAGTGCAAGGGCGTATCTCGCAAATCACTCCGATGTTACCGCCGGAATGCCGCTTCTATATTAACCGGCTGACTTTTTCCGTTTTTCCAATGGTGGGCTTCAGCATAACATCACCCAGCCGCAAACCATCAGAGCTGTATGATTTGGCTTATTACGAAATCTCTCCCCGCTTGTATCGCTTGCCCAGCGTAGCGGAAACGCGCATAGTCGGCGGTCGCGCCCCGGAATACCATGTCATTGTCGACCCCAAACGACTCAATGCCTATAACATGCCACTAACTAAGGTTGTGGATGCCATTCGCAATACAAACACCATTGTCCCTGCGGGCATGTTACAGGAAAATTATCACTTGTATCTGACCACCGTGACGGGCTTAATGGACAAGCCCGAACAGATTGAAAATACCGTAGTGGATGTGGTGCGCGGCACGCCCGTGCTGGTGAAAGATATTGGTCAAGTCCTACCCGGCGAAAAGCCAATGTATAACATTGTCACCGCCAATGGCCGCCCTGCCGTGCTGGTCAATGTGCTGCAACAGCCCGATGGCAACGCCATTGAAGTTGCCGATTCGGTGAATGCGGAACTGGCCGAGATCCGCAAGACATTACCCAAAGATATTGAGATTTCCACTTACTATGATCAATCCATCTTAGTGCGCGATTCCATCACTGGCGTGGTGGAAAGCATCCTCATTGGGCTGATCCTTTCTGTTGGTGTGTTGATTGTTTTCCTGAAGAATTGGCGCACCACTATCATAGCCGCCGTGGTCATCCCAGTCGCCGTGCTCATGGCAGTGGTCTGCATGAGAATGTTCCACATGAGCTTCAACTTGATGACGCTGGGAGGCATTGCTGCTTGCATCGGCGTTGTCATTGACGATGCCATTGTGATGGTGGAAAACATTGCCGTACATTTGAACCTCGGGCAGAGCCCAACCGATGCGGCTCGCAGTGCCATCATCGAACTTACGCCGGCATTGATTGGTTCCACGCTCACACCCATAGTTGTGTTCGTTCCACTGATATTCCTGGGTGGAATCACCGCCGTGTTTTTCAGAGCCTTGGCGTTGACGTTAGTCGCCGCACTGCTGGCCTCATTGATTTTGGCGTTGGTCTTCACTCCAGTGCTGGCCGGGTGGCTGTTAAAACCTACCGGGCGGATTGCAATGAATCTGGAAGAGGCAGAGCAGGCAGGGCAGGGCAGAATTCTGCGTAAGTTGACGTCCGTTTACGGGTCAACGTTGCGCTGGTCCATCAGCCATCCCATGGTGATTCTTGGGCTGAGCCTGTTGATTTTGGCGGGTGCCGGGGGCCTGTTTTATAATTTGGGCAGCGGCTTTCTCCCGGAGATGGATGAAGGTGCTTTTGTGCTGGACTACCGCACCCCAGCAGGCACTTCGCTGGTGGAAACGGACCGGCTGCTAAAGCATATTGAAAAGTTCCTGGAAGAAACTCCTGAGGTTGAAAGCTACTCTCGCCGCACTGGTGCGCGCTTGGCCCTGGCAATTGCCGAACCCAATACAGGCGACTTCCTCATCAAGTTACGCAAAGAAAGGAAGCGCTCTCTGGACGATGTAACCAGCGAACTTAGGCAGAAGATTGTAACTTCAGAAACTGCTGTTGAAGTGGAGTTCCCGCATATTCTGGAAGACCTTGTCGGCGATTTAGCCTGGTCCCCCCAGCCCATTGAAATCAAGATCACCCACAATAATGAAGAGACCTACAAAGCTGTGGCCAAGGCTGTTGAAGAATGGTTGCCCAAGGTAAAAGGCGTGGTCGATATTGTCAACCAAACCATTGTCATTGGCCCCGCTGTCAACTTTCGCGTGGATGGCGATAAGGCCCTTCGTGCAGGATTCAACGTGGCCGACGTGGCCAATTTGCAGTCCACCATCGTCGATGGACAACTGGCCTCGCAAATGATTATTGGTGGCCGACGCGTGGGAATTCGCGTTCGTTATCCGCTTGAATCACGCAATAGTGTGGAAAAGTTGCAGGGTCTATTATTGAGTTCGTCCACCGGGGTTACTGTTCCGCTCAGCAGCATCGCCCACGTGGAAATGCTGGAAGGCGAAACAGAAGTGAAGCGTGAGAATTTGCGAAATCTTTCGGGGGTCACTGCCCGTCTTGAAAAACGTGACTTAGGCTCGGCGATGAATGAGATCAAAGATCGTCTTCCAAAAGAAGTTAAGTTGCCACCTGGGACCGATATTGAATATGGCGGACTGTACCAAATTCAACAGGAATCATTTCGCGGCTTGGCCCAAGTCATGTTGATGTCCATCCTGCTGATCTTCGTCATCCTGGTATTTGAATTTCAATCCTTTGCCCACCCCATAGCAATCGTTTTGGCCACAGTCCTCTGCACCTTCGGTTCATTGCTGGCGTTGACCCTCACCGGTTCCACGTTGAACATCTCGTCATTCATGGGCATCATCATGGTAGTGGGTATTGTTCATAAAAACGGCATCCTGATGCTGGATTCCGAACAGCATTTCACTGCCCAGGGCCTACCCCTGGATCAAGCGATTTTTGAGGCCGGCAGGCGTCGTATGCGACCTATTTTGATGACTGCCCTAGCCACCATTTTCGGCATGTTACCGCTGGCGTTAGGAGTTGGTAGCGGCGCCCAGTTATTGCAGCCCCTGGCGATTGCTATTATCGGCGGCGTGACCGTATCTATGGTGCTCTCCCTGGTCATCACCCCAGTGATCTTTTACATGCTGCGGCGCCCACGTCATGCCTGAATATATTGATGCCGTATTGGAATGGAGGCAACTGCGCGAAGCGGCACTAAAGGCTCCCGATGGCTGGCTGACAGTAGCAGGATTATTCTGGTTGGAACAAGGCCCAAACAACGTGGAAGGCCTGCTGTTCACACTCACTGACACCATAGTCACTCACAGCGGAAACGTGCTGCGACCTGACGTGGATACTGTGGTCCTTGGCGAAAAGACGTTCTTCGTCATTGTTCGCGGCCCAAAAATTGGGCTCCGCATGCGCGATCAGCAAAGCGTTTTTCTGCGCGATTTCAAAGGGCTCAAGTGGTTTCCAGTCAATCCCGACTTCCAAATTATCGCGCACTGGATTCCTTACTCAGAACCGCAGCCTCGCTTTTTGAACACTGTGATTGATGTAGAAGAGGAATACAACAGCCCGGGGATTGCCGAGTTCAAAGTGAACGGCGTAACTTGCCAACTGGAACCGGTACTATCTGGAACCCGGTTATTCTTCGTGTTCCGCGATGCCACTTCCGGCATGGCCACCTATGGCGCGTCGCGATTCCTTTACGCCGATGCGGCAGTAGATGGACATGTGATCTTGGATTTCAACAAAGCCTACAGTCCACCGTGCGCCTTTACACCCTTTGCAACATGCCCTTTGCCACTCGATCGTAATCGGCTGACAGTTGCGATTGAAGCTGGCGAATTGAAGCCCTAACGACCGGAATTTGAACGCCGCGACTTCTGCACGGAAAACATAACTCGCACGCCTAACAAAACTGTAAGTAACAAAGCGTAAATCAAAGGGTATAGGGTAGCTGCCTTGCCCTGCCACAAGTAATGCGCCACGCCTGCGATCCCCGCCAGGTATGCTAGCCGATGTAAGTTCTGCCAACGCTTACCGCCCATCTTTCGAATTGCCCAATTAGTAGAAGTTACCGCCAGCGGCAACATCAACAACAACGCTGCCATACCAGCAATAAAAAAGCGCCGGATAGTCAGGTCTTCCTTCATGATGTCCCAGTTCCACTGCACGTCGAACTGGTAGTAATGGAGTGCGTGCAAAAGGCCGTAGAAGAATGCGAATAGGCCAATGGTGCGGCGAAATGCAATTAGGCCATTGAGCCAGGGAATGCGCCGTAACGGCGTAATAGCCAAGCTGGCCATCAAAAAACGAATGGTCCAATCGCCGGTAAAGCGAGCTACATATTCAATGCGATTGATGCGTACCTGCGGCCACATCCATGCCAGGTACCCCAGCGGCAGAAGACACGCCAGAAACACAAGATAGTAAGTCCAGCGGCTCTTCAACATCGCAAAAGGATTATCCGTAAAGTGCTTAGTTCACTTCGCGACGAGGCCGCTTATACGTTTCCTTCAAATACTTGGCCGCTTCTTCCTGCGCGCCCTGGGTATTGTCCTTAGTGCGAATCGCTAAGTTATATTCGTTTACCGCGCGCTCACGCTGGCTTGTGATATCGAAGATCTTGCCCAGATTAATATGACCCCACACTTCCGTCCACTTCGGTTCCAAATCACCATTCAACGATTCGCGAAATTCGTTCGCCGCCGATTGGTAATTGTTCTGCAAAAAGAAAACTTCCCCCACACGGTAGTGCGAAAGGGAACTGTTGCGGCTTACTTCCAGCGCCTTCTGATATTCCTTCAGTGCATCAGGATATTCGCCGATTTCAGCAAACTGCTCCCCTTTGCGAATGGCCACCGCAACGCGCATTTGATTGTTGAACCGCAGCACACGGTTCGATGGGTCAATGTCTACTTTCTTCGGCCTACCGAAGGTCTCCACCACGAATTCTGAAGATGTGCCAGCCACTTCAATCTTCTTCATTTCGGGGTTGCCTTCCGTTTCAATTTGTAACTCCACCGGCATGCGGAAAGTATCCAGATCCTGTGAAACTTTGCCCATCACACGGAAGCCTTTCGCTGTGCGATACACGGTGTATTCCATCTTGAATTCTGGCGCGCCAGTGGATTCAATCCACTGCAGAAAGAAGTAATCCAAATTGTCGCCAGAGGCTTCTTCCATCACTTTCTTGAAGTCTTCTGTGGAAAGCGATTTCCAGGCGAAACGCTCGGGAATTAGCTTCAATCCCTTCTTAAACTTTTCATCGCCAATCACGTAGCGCAGCATATGAAGAACCGTCGCGCCTTTGCCGGCAGTAGCCGCCCAGTATTCTGGCGAGTAATCTTCCAGGCGTGAAGATTGAATCAACGGAGGATTATCCACTGTCATCGCTTCAATATAAATGTCCTTTGCTTCAGCTTCCAGTGCCGCAGCGCCCGAAGCCTGTTCAATGGACATCATCTCCGCATAGCGCGGGACTCCATTGGCAATCCAAATATGATTGCGCGACACCGGGGACGTCAACATGCCATACCATTGCCGGGCCACTTGATTCACCAGCAGCCTTTGGTTCACTTGGTTGCCAATTGCTCTCGATGCCAGAAAAATAATGTTTGGTGCCGCATAACCGTTGGGAGTGCCGTCTTCCGTCTCAACCAAAGTAAGTGATTTCGATGGGGCCAAGCCGAACAGTTCGGTCATCTCATTCACAGCCTTTGCCGTTTCCTCGCCATAGGTTTTAGCCAGGGCCTTGTGTTCGCCGCGGAAATACATTTCAGTTGTAACTCCGGCGACACTTACTCGTTCCACAGTATCTTCCACCACTGCAATACTGCCTGGAAATGAAGAATTGCTGTACTTATAATTGTAAGTGGTTTTTCCACCACTCTTATCCGTTGTTGAAAATCCGCTGGCGATTACTTTTAAGTTAGAAGGAACAGTAACTGCCAAATTCATGGTAAACCGATCCGCAGAATAGTCATTCACCGGAAACCACCGTGCTGGATACATCAAGTAAGCGTAAGTCGGATGAATGGCTGCAAACTTAATGCCGGGGACCGAGGATTCTTCATTGCCCGTCAACTTACCATCGTATTTCACGATGATAGAGTAAGTGGTCCCTTTCACTAATGCTTCAGGAAATGTGATGCGCAGTGCGTTTTCATTCTTCGATTGGGATGCCGGAAGCTGCTTGCCCGCAGTGTCAGTTACCTGGGAAACATTCAGAGCGTTGGAAAGGTCAAGTGCAAGGGTTGTGATCCCGGTATCAAGGGGGGTCAGGTCGATTTTCGCAGATGCTGCAATGGATTGCGTGGCCGGCATGATTTCCGCAGTTATGGTGTAGTTCACAACATCGACACGCTGACGAGTCGATTTGTCCTGTCCAAACGCCGAAAATGACACTAAAAATGCCAAAAAAGTGGCAAACAATCTCATAAAAACCGCTCCCTAATGTGCCGTGCCGCCGATTCCAGCGGGTCCTTCAATCCTGAAAGTCTGCTTGAAATCTCAGCCAAACCTTGAATCATTTCGTTTCTTGCCGCGCCGTCATCAAAAATCTGCAATGCTTCCCTAGCCAAATTTGAGGCTGTACATTCATTCTGCATCAATTCCGGTACCAGCCGCCGCCCTGCAATCAGATTCACCATGGTCAGGTGCGGAACATCTACCAACCAGCGACCCAAGTTCCAACTCAGCGGCGAAACCTTATAAAAAGTGACCATCGGGATGCCCAAAAGCGCTGCTTCCATGGTCACTGTGCCGCTGGCGGCCAGTACAATTCGGGACGCAGCCATGCAATCCCAGGTTTCCCCTTCAACTACTTGGATGGATGCGGCAGAAATCCGTTCCCTAAATCTTGCCCCAAGGTGTGCCAAATCGGCCCTATTCAAAAACCCCGGTGCCGTGGCCCACAAAATGTCCACACTTCTTGCTTTACGAATCAGTTCCGAAGCTTCTATTAACACGTCCAGATGCCTGTCAGTTTCGCCCAATCGACTACCCGGCAGCAGCGTGACAATTGGGCGCGCTGGGTCAAGCCCGTGATTTGCCCGAAATTCTTCCGGCGAAAAGCGTGGCTTGATCAGGTTCGCCAGCGGATGCCCAATATATTGCGTAGGCACTCCATAACTCTGAAAAAAAGGTTCCTCAAAGGGAAAGATGCAATATAACTGCGCCAGATCTCGGGCCATTTGCCGACCCCGCCATTTGCGCCACGCCCAGGCCTGTGGAGCAACCAGGTAGACAACGGGAATCCCCATTTGTTTCAGTTTCTTAGCCAGTCGAAGGTGGAAGTCAGGGCTATCGGTAAGAATCGCCAGTTTAGGTTTTTCTTGTTGGGCTTCGCGGACCAGCTTGCGGAACTCACCGTAGATTCTGGGGATATGGCGGACAACCTCAAACAGCCCTACAACACTCAGCGCTTCGGCTTCAACAATAGGACGCACGCCTTCGGCACGCATATGTGGCCCAGCACAGCCAAAGAACTCCAGCGGTGCATCGGAAAGGGTGCGTAAATGGTTGATAAGACGGGAACAGTAAAGGTCCCCAGACGCTTCACCGGCTGATACG
>JANMWO010000215.1:0-2964 GCA_031394025.1 Acidobacteriota bacterium | reverse complement strand
AATGCGCATGACCGGTCGCATCCGCCAACTGGGCAGCATTGAACCATATGCCGTGCGCGAGTTCGCCAACCGTGATTTGGATTGGCTGATTGATCGTAAGATTTACGTCGACCAAATCGACGTGTTTCAAATTGAATATACAAACATGGGGCAGTATGCGCGCGGGTTCCGTAAGATCCCATGTATCCTTTTTGAGCATGACGTCTACTTCCAATCCATCGGTCGGGCTTTAGAAAAAATACGGAATCCCTTGAAGCTGGCATCGCCCGGATTTGAGTATTTGCGAGCTTTACGTTTTGAGTTGAAAATGCTGCCCAAGATGGATCGCATTCAAATGTGCAGTGAAGCGAACAAGAAGTATCTGGCTAGCTTTCTTCCTAAATTGGCACCCAGGATGCAGGTCGGCTTGCGTGCAGGGATTGATACGTCTCGTTATGACTTTAAACCGGATACCCGTACGCCAGATACATTGCTGTTTCTGGGCAGCTTCCGACACCTCCCCAACGTGGAAGCGCTGCAATGGTTTTTGGATTACGTGTTCCCTATTATTTTGAAAACACGGCCAGCAGTGCGGCTGATTCTGGTTGGAAGCGACGCTCCACCGCGGCATTCATTACCAGATATCCCGAACATTGAGTTAGTCGGATTTGTGGAAGATGTAAGAGTCTCGCTTGCGGAGTATGCCGTATTCGTGTGTCCCATTTTAACCGGGTCTGGAGTGCGCGTAAAGTTGCTGGAAGCCTTTGCTGCGGGCATTCCAGTGGTGTCAACCGGCATTGGTGCTGAAGGGTTGACTGAACGTCACGGTGACATTTGCGCGTTGGCCGATACGCCTGAAGACTTCGCTACAAAAACTCTACAGTTGCTGGATGACCCGGCAGTTGCGGCGAAGATGGCTGCCCGTGCGCGGGCCAATGTTGTGGATCATTGGGATATGGCTGTCATCACACGTAAGCTGGTGGGGACGTATCACGATGAAGTAGCAGAGATGCGGAATCGTGCCACAAACTAATCCATACATATCGCTATTGCGGACGGCGTGGCGCTATGCGCGTAAGGATCGCAAGCGGTTTGTGCTGGTTTACTCCTTGTTTGTCGGAGCCAATCTGGCTGCATCGCTCAACCCGATTCTTCATGGCTGGTTCATCGACAGAGTTCAAAAAGTGCCGTCACAAATACCGGCAAATACACTTTGGTACGCGGTGGCCTTCCTGGGATTGAAGTTGTTGGAATGGGCCTTTCACGGGCCTGCCCGTGTAATGGAACGGAAACTGGCGTTCAACTTGAGCCGTAATTTTCTAGAAGAACGGTATCACCAGGCGTTACGCCTGCCGGTGAAATGGCATCAGGATCATCATAGTGGGGCCACCATTAATCGTATTCGCAAGGCCTATGAAGCGTTGAAGCACTTCTTCGATGGCGGCTTTATGTATATCCATGCTCTGACCAAGCTGGTGGTGTCTTTTGCTGCAATGATCTACTTTTCGCCAAGATTTGGAGCGGTGGGCGCAGCGCTTGGATTGTTGACGGTTTGGGTAATCTTCAAATTCGATAAACCCCTGATTAAGTCTCAGGAAGAAGTGAATGACGGCGAGCACGTTATTTCAGCGACACTGTTTGACAGCCTTTCCAACATTATGACCGTGGTTACATTGCGATTAGAGAAGAGCATGGAAAACGGTTTGTTATCCAAGGTCGGCTTACTGTTGCCGCCATTCCGCCGAAACGTATTAATCAATGAATGGAAATGGTTTGTCGCCGACACGTTGGTCACGCTGACTTATTGCGTAATCACTGTCGGCTATGTTTACGAGCATTGGCACGCCGGTGAAGTATTCTACGTCGGCGGCCTTGTCACATTGTTGGCTTACGTAACGCAGTTCACCAGTGTGTTTCATGACGTGGCCTGGCAGTACACACAGATCATTCAATACAACACCGATGTGCAGACCGCCGGCGGCATTGCATTGGCATACGACGCCCAACATCGGCCGGTTACTACCGAAGAACTCCCTTCGAATTGGCGCAGCATGACTCTTTCCAAACTGCACTTTTCACATCGGGAAACTTATGACGATCAACATACACCGCAGAGCCTGCACGATTTGGAATTTACGTTGGAACGCGGTAAACGGATCGCATTCATTGGTCAGAGTGGGAGTGGTAAAAGTACCTTGCTGGCACTGTTGCGCGGGCTGTATTCCCCCCAGCCAGGATTTGAATTCAAAGTGGATGGCAAGCCCTATGGGCTGGATGCGTTGAATGAAACGGTGACCCTATTTCCCCAAGAACCGGAGATCTTTGAAAACACCGTTGCCTATAACGTCACGTTAGATTTACCAATTTCAATGCAGGAGATTGAGGAAGTTTGTCGTCAGGCACATTTCAGTGAAGTGATTGAACAGTTGCCAAAGGGCCTGGCATCGAACATTCAGGAAAAAGGGGTCAATCTATCGGGTGGCCAAAAACAGCGCCTCGCTTTGGCCCGTGGAATATTGGCTGCTCGAGACAGTCATGTCGTGCTTCTCGACGAACCCACCAGTAGTGTCGATCCCAAGACGGAAGCTGCGATTTACCAGAATCTGTTCCAAGCCTTTCGAGACAAAGTGATGATTTCCGCGCTGCACCGCCTGCATCTATTGCGTCATTTCGATTCTATTTATGTGTTGAAACAGGGGCGCATAGTGGCCCAAGGAACGTTTGCCGATCTATTGCGGGATAGCGCAGAGTTTCAGGACTTGTGGCAGCATCAAGTACGCGATGGTGACGATCCAATAAGCCCTAAGGCTGTAGACAGCTAGTGCTTAGTTCCCACCCGTAAACTGGCAGGCGGAATCGCCTGCCCCAGTGTGCCCAGCATGGGCAGAATCTAGTTGGATGAAAAGAGCCAACCGGAGCCGATGACGGCAACCGTAGTGAAACGCAAGGCGTAGCCGCGAGGTGAAGCTGAAAGAAGCGTGTAGC
>JANMWO010000591.1:0-3262 GCA_031394025.1 Acidobacteriota bacterium | reverse complement strand
CAAAGCCTGCAATGGTTGCTTGTACTCGAACTTTCTTAGTGTCAAAAATGCGGCCTGGGGCGGAAACGGTCTCTACAGTCCAATTCGGTTTGGCGCCTTCTCGGGTTCGATGCACGGTGAGCCTGGCGTCGGTAGGCATGGCCAGATCGCTAAAATTGGCGGGCATGGAAGTCTGCTGTGCATCGGTGAAAAAGTGAACTTCCACAGGCACTCGTTCCGTTTCTGAAATTGCCCGCACGGCACGGCCCAGTTCGGAATAATCACTACGTTCGTCTGAGGCAGCAATGGCGTCAATAGCGGCACGGATCTGGCCAGGGTCGGCAATCATTTGCGACATGGCTCGGGAATGCATGCCCACGGCCAGCACTTCAGCACGAGCACCAGAACCCAAACCTGAAGCCAGGCTTGCAGCTTCCTTCTTCGCCCTTTCCAACTGACCACCTTGGCGCATGCTGAACGAATGATCTACCGCGATAACTACGTTGCGGCGACCGCTATTGGCGGAGGAAGGCTTTTGAAGAATGTACGGACCAGCGAATAATAGGGCGAGCAAAACCAGCAATAAAAGTCGTAGAGCCAGCAAAAGTAAATGCTTCAACCGGCGATGCTTCACGGAACTTTGGGTCCGCTTTTCAAAGAACATGAGCGAGCTAAACGCCTGGGGCACGGTCTTATGCTGCTTCAGTAAATGTAGCCAAACGGGGAGCCCCACGCCAAGCAATCCAAGCAGGAACCAGGGAGAAAGGAAACCCATTTTAGTTCCTCCCCTTGCGTACGGTTAGATATTCGCGGAGAGCTGCATCGAGCGGTTTGTCGGTCATGATTTGGCAATAATCCAATCCATTGGCCTGGGCCGCAGAACGTAAGGCAGCAATGTGCGCGTCGATCTTTGGACCATACTCGTGCTTTGCGTAATCGGGCGTCACTTCAACGGTGCGATTGGTTTCTGAATCGACGAGCAGAACCGAATCGCGAAAATCTGGACGGTATTCCTGGGGATCTAAAAGGTGAAACATCACCACGTCATTTCCACGGAAGCGGAGCGGTGCAATGGTATCTACAATGGTCTTTGGAGATTCCCAAAAATCTGAGATCACCGCTGTGATTCCGCGCTTGCGATGAAACTGCTGGTAATGGAAAAACGGTTTGGCGTAGTCAGTCCGGGCCTTTGGTTCGGCTTGATCCAACGCATGAAGAACACGATACAGTTGCCCTTGACGGGATGAAGGTTGGACGTATGTTCGAATATCGTCATCGAACACAATCACGCCATAGGCATCGCGTTGCAGATTGGCCATGTAGACAATACTGGCCGTTAAGTAGCGGGCGTAATCCATTTTGCTAACGCCGCTGGGTCCAAAGCCCATGGAGGCACTGGCATCTAAAATTACGGTGACTTGCGAATTGGTTTCACCGCGAAAACGCTTCAGTACAATTTTTTCTGTACGGGCGTAAACGTTCCAATCCACGTGACGCAGATCGTCACCTTCGGTATAGGCACGGTACTCGGCAAACTCCTGGCTGAAGCCGAAGTCGGGGGAACGATGCAGGCCTGAGACAAAGCCATCCACCACGGTTCGAGCCACAAGTTCCAGACTGGAAAGACCAGAGAGGACCGACGGAATTAGAAATCGCTCCAGCATGGTTTAGGCTCGGGGAACAGGTACCGCCTCAATGATTTTCCGGACCACGGCATCGGTGTCTTGCTTGTCTGATTCTGCATGAAAGTTCAGCAAAATACGATGGCGTAAAATGGGGGCGGCGAGGGCGGCAATATCTTCGTAGGACACGTTATAGCGTCGTTTGACCAACGTCCGAGCCTTGGCCGCCAGCACCAGGAACTGCGCACCACGGACTGATGCGCCAAAGTTCACGTACTTCTTCACAAAATCTGGAGCGCTGGGATCGGTGGGTCGCGTGGCACGCACAATAGCGATTGCGTAATTGGCCACGGCATCGGCGATTGGGACCATGCGAACCAGTTGCTGCATGCCAAGAATTTCTTCGGCATTGGTGACAGGTTCGGCAAAATGGGCAGCGGTGGTGGTGGTTCGTGACAGCACTTCGAGCTCCTCCTTGGCGGTGAGGTAACCCATGATGGTGTTGAACAGGAAACGATCCAATTGCGCTTCAGGCAATGGATATGTGCCTTCCAGTTCAATGGGATTCTGTGTTGCCAATACGAAAAATGGTTTGGGAAGCACGTAGTTGTTGCCACGTACGGTGCAACACTTTTCCTGCATGGCTTCAAGCAGTGCCGATTGCGTTTTAGGAGGCGTGCGATTCACTTCATCGGCCAACAGAACGTTGGTAAAAATTGGGCCAGGAACAAAGGTCCATTTGCGACGTCCGTTGGTTTCGTCCTCTTCAATGATGTCGGTACCGGTGATGTCAGTGGGCATCAAGTCAGGAGTGAATTGAATGCGCTTGAACACCAGCCCCAAGGCATCGGAAATGGTACGGACAAGCAGTGTTTTGGCGGTTCCTGGCATGCCTGTGATCAGGCAATGGCCGCCTACAAACAAGCTGATTAGAACCTGTTCCACCACTTCTTCCTGCCCCACAATCACACTGCGCACCTGGGTAAGAATCTTCTGTTCAATCTCCTGGAAGCGCGAGACTCGTGCCTGAAGATCGGCGGTTTCAATGCTGCCTAACGTTGATGACATATTATTTGTCTGTAAGCTCCAATAACATTTTCTGCGCCGGTTTAAAGCCAGGCGCATTTTCCAGTGCACTCACTAAACTTTCGCGAGCATCGTCCTTATTTCCCGATGCTTTTTGCGCCCGAGCCAAGTTGAAATAGGCTAGAGCAGGATCTACGGGCTTGGAACCAAGGGCCGCGCTGAATTCCCGAACGGCCCCTTTAGCGTTGTTTAAGTCCATCCAAAGATCGCCCAATTTTCGATGTAAATCTTCGTCCTGCATCGGATAAAAATAGTTGATTCGGTCGTAGACGGCGGCGGCTTCCTGCTTGTTACCCTTGTCTTCCAGCAGTTTTCCCAGCTTCTTCAGCACATCCCGATCCCGCCCACCGATTTTGGCGTAAGCCGTCAATTCCTGGATCGCCGATTCAGTATCTTTCTTTTCCAGAAAACTGGTGGCCATCATCTCGTACATGTTCCCGGCCTCAACATAATCAGGGTAAAGGTCGCGAATCTCATGGCCATCTTTCAATATTTCGTCGTACTTCTTTTCCTTCATCAGGGCGACACTCTGCTTCAACCGCTTGCGCCATTCCTCAAAGTGAGTCACCGTATTT
>JANMWO010000552.1:0-17957 GCA_031394025.1 Acidobacteriota bacterium | reverse complement strand
AATGCGCTACACTTATAAAGTTATGTCTCGAGTATGTCCAGTTACCGAAAAACGCCCCATGTCGGGAAATCGCGTTTCTCATGCAAATAATAAGACCAAGCGCAGGTTTGAAGTAAACCTGCACGAACAGCGTTTCTGGGTTCCTGCCGAAAAGCGCTGGGTGCGCCTGCGGATTTCCGCAAAGGGCATCCGAAATATCGACAAGTTGGGCATTGAAGCCGTTTTGGCTGGAATGCGCAAGCGCGGCGTTAAAGTCTAAGGGAACATAGTCATGCGAACCATCATTAAACTCGTCTCAACCGCCGGTACGGGTCACTTCTATACAACCACCAAGAATGCCAAGAAGACTACGGAAAAATTGGTGATGAAGAAGTTTGATCCTACCATCCGCAAGCACGTTGAATACAAAGAAGCCAAGGTCTGACGGAAGTCAGACCTTACGTTTTTCCACCTCACTCTAGCCTACAATTGCTGCCTGTTCAGGCAAAATAATCGACTTCATTCCAGCCGAAATCACTTTCTGTGCCCTCAATCCATCGTTATGTGTCGCCGGGAACGCGCTTCCGTTGTTGCAACATTCAATAAACGTGGCCAATTCAGCTTTGTAGGCCGGGCCAAATCGATCAATGAATTCGGGCAATGGTTTGCCGTAATCGCGCATGTCGAAGCTGCGTTTGGCTAACGGCTGGGCGCTACCCCGTGGACCATAGGTGGCTACCGTAATCTGAAAAGGTTTCTGATCGAAGTGCCCTATCTGAATCTGTCCTTTTTCGCCAAACAGAATTGTTTCCACCCGATAGCCTGAAACATGGTTGCGGCTCACCTGAACTTGCGCCATCATGCCGTCTGCAAACCACAACAGCAACATGGCATCGTCGAAATCCTCTTCACTCGTGGTCAGCTTGTGGCTATACAATCGCGATCCGATACTCATCGCCCTGGTCGGCATGTTCCCCGTTAGCCACAATATCTCGTCCACATTGTGAACCGACATATCGGGCAAGATCCCGCCACTGGCATAGCCGTTGGGTGCCGGGTTGGAATCTTCTAGTGACGTATAAATCTTGAACACCCGTCCAATCGTTCCTGACGTCATCAGTTCTTTGGCATAAGCCAATGGACCGTCAAATCGCCGCTGGAAAGCCAACATCAAAGCATTGGGATGATGGCGGTCTAATTCACCACAAAATTCGGCATCCCCTTCCAGCGTGCCAGTCAACGGTTTTTCCAGCAGCACTCGATGGCCAGCTTTAATGAGTGTAGTGGCATGATCACGATGCCCATTTGTAGGCGTCACAATGACGGTAGCTTCGGCAACTCCAGCCGCCGCTAATTCTTCCACCGAGGCAAACACCGGCGTAGATACCTGATTTTCCGCCGCCCAGTTTTTGGCCCGGGCAGTATCGGAATCAACCAGTGCGGTGAGCTGGCAGCAACCAGTTTCCCGCTGCAGTTCAACAACGTGGAGAGCGTGAATCACGCCCATGCGGCCAAGGCCAGCAACAGCAATCTTTAAGGGTTTTGACATGGAAAGGTACCGTTCAGTTTACGACATCTGGTGTTTGCCTATTGGAGCCATAGCTGGTTTGCTATGGCGCTGATAGCAGATTCAGCATAGTCTTAACAGATGCAAAGAGTCCTACTCACCTTAGCGATTACCGCAGCATTAAGCTTCGGTCAAAAACCCGTGCTCACTACGAACGGCGGCGTCCCCGTCGGCGACAATCAGAACTCAAAGACAGCAGGCGTCGATGGCCCTGTGCTGCTTGAAGATATTCACCTCATCGAAAAGCTTGCCAACTTTGATCGCGAACGGACTCCCGAACGTGTGGTGCATGCCCGTGGTGCCGGAGCCTACGGCGAATTCATCAGCAACGGTGATTTTTCAGCCTTCACTCGTGCCTCTTTCTTGAATGCGCCGGGCAAGAAAACCCCCGTATTTGTGCGCTTTTCAACAGTGGTGCACAGCAGCGGTTCCCCGGAAATTGCCCGCGACCCCCGCGGCTTTGCCACCAAATTTTATACCGACGAAGGCAACTATGATCTTGTCGGCAACAACCTTCCTGTATTCTTCATCCGCGATGCCATTAAGTTTCCAGACATGGTTCATTCGTTGAAACCTTCCCCTGTTACCAATAAGCAGGATCCGAATCGCTTCTTTGATTTCTTCAGTCACATTCCTGAAGCGACGCAAATGTTGACCTTCGTTTATTCTGATCTGGGAGTGCCCGCCAACTATCGTCAGATGGATGGTTTCGGAGTGCACGCCTTTAAGTGGGTCAACAAATCTAACGAAGTTCGTTATGTGAAGTACACATGGAAGACCCAGCAAACCGTGAAGAGCCTGACCAACGCTGAAGCAGAACAAGTAGTTGCTAAAGATTGGGGCCATGCCACAACTGACTTATATGAAAACATCGGCAAGGGGAACAATCCCAAATGGGATCTATATGTGCAGATGCTGAATCCTGCCGATCTCGATAAGTTCGATTTCAATCCGTTGGACGCCACCAAGACCTGGCCCGAATCCATTGCCAAACTCCAGAAAATTGGGACCATGACATTAAACAAGCTCCCACAAAGTTTCTTTGAAGAAACCGAACAGTCCGCATTCTCACCAGGCAACCTGGTAGCCGGTATTGAAGCCAGTGAAGACCGCCTGTTGCAGGGTCGTTTATTCAGCTACTTCGATACGCAACGCCATCGCTTAGGCGGCAACTTTCAACAGATCGCCATCAACAAACCGCAAACACCGGTGAAGAGCACGAATCAAGGTGGTGCATTAAGTCAACGTAGACAGAAGGGTGACGTAAATTATCAACCGAGTGAAGCGGATGAAGTCACCTACCGTGACGACAATCAGTATCGCTATTCGCAAACTCGTTTGGCAGGCACAACCGTGCAGCAGCCCATCGGAAAGTTCAACAACTTCAAGCAGGCAGGCGAACTCTATCGCAGTTTCACTGCTGCCGAACGGGATCGGCTAGTGGCTAATCTGGCTGGCGATCTTTCGGCTGTCAAGAATCCAAAGATTGTACGCATCATGGTGGGCAACTTTTATAAGGCTGATGCCGAGTACGGTACCAAGCTGGCAAAAGCTTTAGGAATCGACCTGCAAGACGTAATAAAGGCGGACTAGTATGAAACTGTTGCTTGGTCTGTTAGCAATCGTCTGCGCCACAGCTCAGCAACCAGAAGTGAACGTGAACGCCCCGGACTCCCGGGGCTACACGCCTTTAATTCTGGCTGCGTATCATGGCGAAACAGAATTGGTGAAAACTCTTTTGAAACAAGGAGCCGACGTCAAAGCGAAAGATAAAACAGGGTCCAGTGCATTGATGGGTGCGGCATTCAAAGGCCATGTGGATGTGGCCAGACTGCTGATTGCCAGTGGTGCGAAAGTGGACGAAACCAATGGGATTGGTGCCACCCCCTTAATGTTTGCTGCCCTCACCGGTCGCACAGAAATGGTAGATTTACTATTGGCCCACGGAGCTGATGCAAAGCGACGGGATCAGCGCGGCATTGACGCCGTGCAGTTAGCTGAAGGCCAAGGGAACGAACCTATGGTGAACCGGTTGATTCGAGCCATTCGAGGGAAATAATGGAATTGCAGCAGCTCCGCTATTTTTTAGCGGTAGCTAGGACCAGCAGCTTTGTGAAAGCCGCTGAGGAAACAGGGGTGGCCCAACCTTCGCTTTCACAACAGATCAAGAAGCTGGAAAGCGAACTTTCGGTACCGTTATTTGATCGGTTGGGGCGTGGTGTGAAGTTAACTCGATATGGGGAAACTTTGCTCCCAGCGGCACAGGAAATTCTTCGCAAGGCAACAGAAACAGAAAAATTATTGATCGGCCTGCAGCGTGCGGATCAAGGCAAATTAACCGTGGGTGTGATCCCCACGGTTTTGCCGTATGCACTGGCTCGACCAATGGCTAAATTTTTGGAACTGTATCAGGGTGTGGAAATTGAGGTGCGTGAATCCACTACGGAAAAGCTTATGGAAGGGTTGCGCGCCGGGCAACTGGACATTGCCATTGTCGCGCTGCCTATCAAGCAGCCGGAAATTGTTTGCAGTGAATTGTTTCGGGAGCCTCTACTGGTGGTAGTGGCTGAAGGGCATCATCTGGCCGGTGGAAAAGCGTTGGAAGTGCCCCAACTCATTGGGGAACGAATGTTGTTATTGCGGGAAGGACACTGTCTAAGAGATGACGTCTTGACTGTTTGCAGCCGGGCCAAAATACAGTTCCAACAGATTTTTGAGAGCGACCATCTGTCCAGCATTTTTGCTTTGGTGGCCAATGGATTTGGAGTCAGTATTGTGCCTGCCCTAGCTGGACCCGATGCCCGTGGTTGCAGACTTGTTCCGCTGGAACCAAAGAGCGTGCGTCGCATTGGCTACGCTCAGGTGAAGGGGCATCACGCTTTGCCAGTGCAGAAAAAGTTCATTGAATTTTTACGCAAGTGGAATTGGGAACAGATGAACTAGTTCAGCCTGGACAACGAATAATTCACGGTAACAATTGTTTGATTGTCACCCTGGATGACCTTGATAGTTGCCGACTTCGCTCCAGAGTCAGCCTTAGTGACCACTACGCCTTCTTCGCCATCAACAGCCACTTT
The DNA here is from genome assembly GCA_031394025.1 of Acidobacteriota bacterium. Classification (GTDB taxonomy): domain Bacteria; phylum Acidobacteriota; class Terriglobia; order Bryobacterales; family Bryobacteraceae; genus JANXSF01. The sequence goes on along the minus strand of JANMWO010000552.1, from coordinate 13,334 downwards.
GGAAGTCACAGTAAAGCCTGCTGCCTTAAATTCCGATTCGTAGAAGCTGGATACTTTGCTGGCATTGTCATTCGTCTGGTAAACCAAGTTGCCATTCTCGCTACCCTGTGATTCCACCTGCACGATGGGATCACCTTTCATGCCCGGATATTTCGGCAGCCAATCCGGCGTCTTTCCTTTGCCACCCACCACCACTCGGCCATCTTTTGTCTTTATATCAATCTTGCCACGCTGCAAATCGCTGAGGTTGACTTCAGCCTCTTCACCAGTGCTTTTCACTCGAACCTTCACCGTTTCCCCATCCATGGAAATCACTTCCAGATCGGGATTCAAAGCGGTGATCACTTTGGCAATGGCCATTCCCGGATTGCCAGAACCAGCCACTTGCTTTACAAAATAGACCGCTCCACCGACCAAAACAATTCCACCAACAACGATAAACGCAGCAATGCCTAGCAACACCCAAACGACAATGTTGGTCTTCTTTTTCTGATTTGGATCAGCAGGCGGCATGGGGCCATAGGGGCCTGGGATGGGTGGTGGCGTTGGGGATGACATAGCTTTCTTAGTTGTATCATACCCGCTGCAATAGCCCACAGGAAGAGAAAATTATCCGCAGATGAACGCAGATGAACGCAGATAAGACCAAGAATTTGAAGTTCTGCGGATAATCTATTCTTTGCGCTTCGCGCGCATTTCCAGACGGATTCTACGACGTTCACCAGCTTCTTCGTAACGACGAAGTTCTTCTTCAGACTCTGGAATAGCAGGCGGAATGAGAACTTTCCCCCCCAATTTATCCACTCCAACAAATGTGAGATAGGCGGAACAAGTGTGTTTGCGCTCCCCTGTTAATAAATTTTCCACGGTTACGCGAACGCCCACTTCCATAGAAGTGCGGAAAACTCGATTTACGGAGGAGCGCAGAATCACTAACTGGCCAATGTGGACGGGGTGGATAAAGTTCATGTAATCCACCGAAGCGGTAACCACCGGGCAGCGGGCGTGGCGGATGGCGGCCAGGGCTCCAGCAAGATCCACCAAGCTCATCACTTTTCCTCCAAAGAGGTTCCCCAGCGCATTGGCATCGTTGGGGAGAGCATGTTCGCTCATCTCAGAAATGGATTCCCGAACCGGACGGCCAGGGAGGGGATTAGTTGTTTCGTGCACGATCAAACTCCAATTTCAAATTTTCCAGTCGATCCAGATAGGCTTCCATGTGTGCCGATAGCATTGGATCGCTGATCTGTGGGGACCACTGACGGCTGGTCCAATTAAAGAGATGTTCGCCAGTGGTAAAAGGTAGGTAGTTTCTTTCCAGAGAATAGCGGATGGTGATGGTTTCGCTAGTTTCGCAAGCGGCGGTAAGTTCAATTGCGTCGGGGGTGGATTCGTCAGATGGAAAATGAGGGCAAGTGCCGCGAGCATAGCCGTCCAGACAAAGGGTTCCCATGGCCGAAGGCTTTCCGCCGACGGAGCAAGTCGATTGTTTTCCGGGACGAAAGAGAGGGCAGGCCATATACTAAAAGAAGATGCCGATTGATCGAATGGAACTCCTCAAGAATATGGTGGCACAAAACCCCACCGATGCATTTGCGCGATATGGCTTGGCGATGGAATTGAAAAATGCCGGAGATTTGGAAGGGGCAGTGGAATCGTTTCAACTGCTGATTACACACAATCCCGACTATGCCGCAGCGTACTTTCACGGAGGGCAAACGTTGGAAAAACTTGGTCGCCTGCAAGATGCCCGGGAAATCTACACCAAGGGTATTGAGACCACTTTAAAAACAGGCGACGCGCACACCCGCAGCGAACTGCAGGCGGCGCTGGATGTCTTACGTTAATTTATAAAGGGAGTTAGTAGCGGTCCTTAGGTGGCTTTGGACGGGCTTCGTTCACATTCAGAGCGCGGCCCATAAAGTCCGAACCGTTCAAGCCTTCAATGGCTCTGTTCGCTTCATCCCCGTTGGGCATTTCGACAAAGCCGAATCCCCGGGATTTCCCTGTGTCGCGGTCCGATAAAATTGCTACCCGTTCCACCGCGCCAAACTGTTCAAATATATTCCGAAGTTGGTCTTCCGAAGTTGTAAACGCCAGATTCCCGACAAAAATGTTCTTCATGTGCTACCTCCCAGCGTGTTTGAAACCGGACGCAGGTAAGCAGTCTCGAACGAACGGACGGTCTGCGATCCACAAAACGCAAGATAAGTATACCACAGTCTGTCAAGGGGAATACCCCTAAAGTTCTGGTTCAAAGGATGTTTCGAGGGGGTGAGCGAGTTAGGCTTTCCACTTATAGAAATAAAACAGCAACGAAGTTTTGCCAGTATTGGTAATGCCATGCGATTTGTTGCCTGCGCAATACATCATGGAACCAGGCCCAACTTTGGTGGTTTTACCGTCCACCATCAGGTCACCAGTGCCTTCCGTGATGATCATAAACTCCTCTTCAGGGTGTTGATGAGGAGGATGCGGGCTCATTCCGGCTTTCAACTTTAAGCTACCGGCGGTCATGTTGGTTAACTGATCGGTTGAGCCGTCGAAATAAATCCGCAGATCTCCAAATGGCTCTTTGGTGAGTTTAGCTTTTGCTTCGTCAATGGTGATGTTGGGAAATGCGGGGGCCTTGGCTGCCATCAAAGCGGCGGGTGCAAGGAGTATGGGCAGGGAAAGCAATTCTCGGCGTTTCGGCATGATTTGGTGAATTAATGGTGCGAATGGGGAGGGTCGAACTCCCACGAGTTACCCCGCCAGATCCTAAGTCTGGTGCGTCTGCCAATTCCGCCACATTCGCACGTTTGTCAATTGGCTACAGCTTTAGTTTATCACTTGGGGCCTCAAATTAAATACTCTAACCGCTACCAAGAGTAATGAAATTGACAGTGACCAGTTTCAGAACTACTCTCAATGGTTTGGACCAGGAAGCGATTGACCTTCATATTGAAGAAGAAATCCGTGACCACGCGATCAAACTTGCGCAAGAAAGCTTTGAGCGCGGTGAGTACCTTACGCATGAGCAAGTCGGTTTGCGGTTAAAGCAGTTGTTCAAATCTTGATGTCAGTTCGCTGGCCGTGATATTCGCAAAGTCGCAGTCTATAACGTAAACCATTAACCGCATCTGCACTACTTCCCCAATCCTACCCCTTTGCAACCGCATCTACTATACTGAAGGGACGGAGGCAAAATATGAATACCTATGTTAAGTTTGGTGGCCTGGCTGCCATCGTTATAGGCACTCTTACCTGGATCGCAGTGGGCGAAATGCGCGACGGAGCATCGTATTTCAAGACCCTGGAAGAAATTGAAAAATTGGATGCGAAGATGAAAACAAAACGTCTGCGTATCGGCGGGTTCATCCAAGCAGGTTCCATTGAACGGACTGGTCCGGAAGTGAAGTTCATCATCACCCAGAATGAGCGCAAAATGAACGTTATTTACAATGGCTCAGATGCGTTGCCAGATACTTTCAAAGATGGTGCCGAAGCAGTAGCTGAAGGTAAGTTGGAAAACGATGGCGTTCTGCACGCCAATAAATTGTCCGCCAAGTGCGCCTCGAAATATGAAGTGAAGCCAGGCGGCCAGTATCAGCGAGTGGATCCGAAAAAGCTTATAAACAAGACGTAAATCGTAAAGGATGAAAAGTTTATGGAGAATCTAGGCGCGCTATCCATACTGTTGGGATTGTGCTTGGCAATTTATGCTGTGGTTGGTTCTTTGATTGGCGCATGGAAGCAAAATGCGTTTCTGATCAAAAGTGCTGAACGGGCTGTGATTGCTGTTTGGGGCTTGGTCACGTTGGCTTCCGGCATTCTGGTTCACGCCATGATCACCGGCGATTTCAGGCTGGTGTATGTTGCCCAATATTCCAATTTGGCAATGCCAACCATTTATAAATTTGCTGCATGGTGGGGCGGGCAAGCTGGATCTCTGTTGTTGTGGAACTTTTTGTTGTCCTGCTACGCCCTGGTTGTGGTCCTTCAAAACAGGAATAAACATCGCCAGATCATGCCCTATGTGACGGCTGTCCTGATGTGCACGCAGGTGCTGTTCCTGGTATTAATTTGCTTTGCGGCGAATCCGTTTGAAGTGCTGACTGTGGGCAAGGGCATCACCGCTGTCCCCGATGGCAAGGGTTTGAATCCATTGCTGCAGTATTGGACCATGGTGATTCACCCACCTATTCTTTATCTTGGCTATGTCGGTTTTGTGGTTCCATTTGCCTTTGCGCTAGGTTCGCTAATTACCAAGCAGCCGGGCGATAACTGGATTCACACTACACGCCGCTGGGCCATTGTTACCTGGCTATTTCAGACCGCTGGGATCACGTTGGGCGCTGGCTGGTCTTACGCCGTTCTTGGATGGGGTGGATATTGGGTTTGGGATCCGGTGGAAAACGCCAGCTTCCTTCCCTGGTTGACTTCTACTGCCTTCCTTCATTCTGTGATGATGCAGGAAAAGAAAGGCATGATGAAAGTTTGGAACATGGTGCTGGTTAGCGCTACGTTCTTCCTTTCTATTTTCGGAACATTTCTCACCCGTTCGGGAATCGTCAGTTCAGTTCACGCCTTTGCGCAGTCGCCAGTAGGCCCCTACTTTTTGACTTTTTTGGCCTTGGGAATCGTCATCACAACCTGGCTGATCTTAGACCGCTTGGAATTCCTGAAATCGGAAACGCCGTTGGAAAGCGTGATTAGCCGCGAATCTAGCTTCTTGTTTAACAACCTGATTTTGCTGGCAAGCTGTTTTGCGATTCTTTGGGGAACCATGTTCCCGGTGATTTCTGAAGCGGTCACTGGCGAAAAAATCAGCGTGGGCGCTCCGTTTTTCAATCGCGTGAATATCCCCATTGGACTGTTCCTGATGTTCCTTACGGGTGTGGGTCCGCTGATCGCCTGGCGGCGCAGCACTGCAGAAAGTTTGAAGCGTGCCTTCCTTAATTCGGCTATCGGTGGGTTGCTGACGATTGGCGTGTTGATGGCTTTCGGCATGCGACACCCCTATGCACTAATGTCGTTCGGCTTGTGCATGTTTGTGACGCTAACTATCTCATCAGAGTTCTATAAAGGCAGCCGGTCTATCTCTAATAAAGACGGCATTGGCATGTTCCCGGCCATGATTGAGCTAACGCATCGCAACACCCGTCGCTACGGCGGCTACCTGATTCATATGGGTGTGGTGTTGTGCTTCATCGGATTTTCCGGCGCGGCTTTCAACCTGGATTTGACGCAAGAAATCGGCGAAGGGCAGACCATGAAAATTGGTCGTTACACCTTGGCGATGAAGAACATCACCATGGGTGAAAATGATAATTACGTTTGGCGAAAGGCCATGGTGGAAGCTACTGTGGACGGAAAACCATACGCTATTATGGAGCCCGAAGGTCGTGTTTATAAGGCCCAAAACGAACCTTACCATTCGGTAGGAATCGTGCGTCGGTTGAATGAGGATCTTTACATCAACTTCGCCAACACATCCGTAGATGGTAAGAAAGCTGTGATTCAAGCCTATGTGTTCCCGTTGGTCAGTTGGATTTGGATCGGCTTCTGGGTGATGTTTGCTGGGACTATCGTATGCTTGATCCCCAGTAAAGTTCGTCTGGAATATGCTCGGACTCAGGTAGTTGGCATGGTGGAGAAGAATGCGATTCCAGTGGAAAAGTAGTTTACTGCTTATTGTCGCGGCTCTGTGCATGGCGCAGGAATCCATGGTTCCACCCGCCGTGCGCAGGGTCGGGGAAAGGCTTTCCTGCCTGTGCGGCGTCTGCAAGAACACTGTCGGCACTTGCGACATGATGGGCTGCCATTACACGGCCCCCAAACGGGAACAGATCGCTAGTATGCAAGCTAAGGGCGAATCGGACGATGCCATTGTAGCGGCCATCGTGAAGGAACAAGGTAACCAGGCTTTGTCGGAACCACCGCAGCAAGGCTTTAACGCAATGGCGCTTCTAATGCCGTTTGTGATGATCGCCATTGGGCTGTCTGCCATATACTGGTTTATTCAGCGTAATCGCCGCCAGCCTGTTACTGTGGATGCTCTTCATCCAGAGGTTTTGGATCGCTTCCACGCGGCGGCAGAAAAGGAATTTGAAAAGCTCGACTGATGCTTATTAGTATCGCAGCCCTCATCGTCATTGGTGTTCTCTTGTACACCGTTTTTGTTCGCGAAGAAGATTTACCTAAGCCGGAACCGGTAAACCCATTCCAATATCTGAATGAAACCAAGGCTCGGGTTTATGGGAATCTGCGGGACTTGCAATTTGAATTTCGATTAGGAAAACTGTCTGAAGACGATTACGCCCGCACCAAGAAAGATCTGCAAGGCGAGTTGGCAAAAGTCCTTTCCGATACGGATCAGTTAAAACAGAAATTGGGTGTGCAGGTGGCCAACGTATCCCCAGCGGCCAAGAATCCTTTGCGGGCAAAGAGTGCGACGGCCTGCCCTCATTGCGGGGCCAAGTTTAAAGAGAATCTTAAGTTTTGCGGGCAGTGCGGCAAGCCCATGGAGGCCGCATGAAACGTTTTTTAATACTCATGGCAATCCCCCTGATGACCAACGTTGTATTGGGCGCAGTGGATGGGGTGGTGATGAACCAGACCACCGGCAAGGCTCAGGCTGGCGCTACGGTGACGTTGTACAAGATTTCTAAAGACGGGCCGGAATCGTTGGAAAGCGTGAAGAGTTCGGCTGACGGAAAGTTTTCTATCGACAAGCCAACTACTGGCGGTCCACATCTTTTGCAGGCTGCCTTTGACGGTGTCACTTACAACAAAATGCTGCCTCCGGGGATGCCTGCCACGGACTTGATGCTGAACGTCTACACAAGCTCCACAGCGCGCAGTGCAGTGAAAGTGATGCAGCATATGATTCTGCTGGAACCTTCGGCAACTGAGCTTTCGGTGCGGGAATCGTTCTTCTATAAGAACGATGGAAAGACAACATGGAACGATGCGAATCGTGGAAATTTGCGGTTTGAAATACCGGCTGGATCGCGCGGCAATGTGGAAGTGAACGCCACCGCTCCGCAGGGCATGCCTATCCGTCGTGTTCCCGAAAAGACCAATGAATCGGGCGTGTTGAAAGTAGATTTCCCGATTAAGCCCGGTGAGACTCGCATCGATTTAGCTTACAAAGTGGACTTCAAATCGCCCGGTAAATTTTCCAGCAAGATCCTGGAAAAAGCCGAAAGCACCATGATGGCAATTCCGGCGGGTGTGGAAGTGAAGGGTGAAGGAATTGAGGCTCGCGGTAACGAACCAACCACGCAGGCCAGCATTTTTTCGATTCCTGGCGACAAGTTCACGGTGGAGATGAATGGTTCTGGCGAACTGGATAAAGTAGATAAAGAAGACAAAGACAACGGCCCGGAAATTTCTGTTTCGCCAGCACGCGTGATGGATCGCAAGTATTACATCTTCGCATTGACTGGTGCGATTCTACTGCTCAGCATGTTGCGGCAGTTGCGAAAGAAAGTGTAAATCATGGTTCCGGTTTCGGTGGAAAACGTTTGGAAATACTTCGGTGATTATCCTGCGTTGCGCGAAGTCAGCTTCACGCTGGAAAGTGCGTCCTGCTTGGCGTTGCTGGGTCGTAATGGTGCTGGAAAAACCACCATGCTGCGAATTCTTGCGGGACTTTCCACTGCATCCAAAGGTGAAGTGAAACTTCCTGACCGCCGTCGCACTGCTTACCTGGGTCATAACATCGGCATTTACGATGAGCTCTCAGCGCTGGAAAATCTAAAGCTGTTTGGCCGCTTTTATGAAGTGGAAAATCCCGTCAGCAGAGCTTCAAAATGGCTGGAGCGTGTGAGCCTGGCCCATGTGGCCGATGCCCCTGCGCGGGAGTTTTCACGGGGCATGCGGCAACGTCTGGCCCTGGCTCGCGTATTTCTGCATGAGCCGGAAATGCTGCTTTTAGACGAGCCTTTTACTTCGTTGGACGATAGAGCTATTGCACTGCTACAAGATTTAATGCGCGAAGCAAAGCAGCGTGGCGCGTCCATTATTCTTTCCACTCATCAACTGCGCGAAGCGTTGGAACTGGCTACTAAAGTGGTCCTTCTGAATCGTGGACAGATTGCCTATTGCGGACCACGCACGCAGGCTATGGTGGATGATCCAGCGGCGCTCTATCGTGATCATGGCGGTGAAGCGTGATCCGATTCTTGAAGCTGACCATGGCCGTTGCGGGCAAAGATATTCGTTCAGAATGGCGGACCAAGGAATCGTTAAACGCATCGTGCGCGTTTTCTATCGTGGTGTTGCTGCTGTTCAGTTTTGCATTCGACCCAGCTTCAGAATCGACAAAAGAATTCGCTGGTGGATTGCTTTGGCTGGTCTTTATGTTTGCTGGTGCACTGATCGTCAATCGCAGTTTTGCAAGAGAATTGCCGAACGATTGTCTGGATGTCCTGATCGCATCCCCGTTACCTATGGCCGCCTTATTTCTGGGTAAAGCCATCGCCTGCTTTACGCTTTTGATGACCATTGAGTTGATAAGTCTTCCGGTGTTTGGGATTTTTTACGACATCACCTGGTGGAATCAACCGGGCTGGCTGATGCTTATTTTGGCGATGACCACTTGGGCGATGAGCGTTGTCGGAACCCTGTTTAGTGCACTTACAGTGAATTTGCGATTGCGGGAATTAATGCTGCCCATGTTGCTGTATCCCATGTTGATTCCGGCACTGATGGCCGCCATTCAGTTGACCACCGTGGTGCTGACAACTGATCCGGTGGGTGGGGATAACTATACGTGGGTAAAACTTTTGGTGGGTTTTGATATTATTTTTACCTCGCTTTCCTTAGCGCTGGTAGACTTTGTTTTAGTGAGATAAATCTATGCGTGACAAATTACTTGCTGGAGCCGGTGCGCTGGCCGCTGTTTTGTTTGTGCGGAACTTGTATGTGATGTTTATGCAGATTGGCGATGAAGTGGACCAGGGCGCCATTTATCGCATCATCTATTTTCACGTTCCTGCGTTTTTCACTGCGGGCATGTGCTACATAGCTTCCATGTTGGCCAGTGCCTACACGCTCTGGAAAAAAGACTTGCGAGCCGACGCCTTTGCCATGTCGGCAACGGAAGTGGGCTTGGCTTTCGCCGCTGTCAATCTACTTACGGGCATGATTTGGGGCCGTATTATATGGGGTATTTGGTGGGCCTGGGATCCGCGGCTTACCTGGGCACTGATCAGTTGGCTGGTGTACTTCGGCTATCTGGGATTGCGCAAAGCGATTGATGACCCCAGCGAGCGAGCCAACATTTCTGCCGTAGTGAACATCTTTGCCTTTACCAGCGTGGCTATTACCTGGAAAGCCATTGTCTGGTGGCGCACACAGCATCCTGCCCCAGTGCTGAGCATTCGTGGTGCGGATGGAAAAATTGATCCTGCTATGGAAGCGATGATTTACACCAATTGGATTCCTCTTTTACTCATGGCAACTATCTTCATTGTGATTCGTCTGCGGCAAGAGCGGGCATTGCGTGAATTGGACGCTATGCGTCGCTGGGCACATTCGACTTAAGGAACTTGATATTATGGACCTCCGCAACTTTACATTTATGTTCTACGGATTTTCGGTGGCATGGACCATTCTGGCCATTTACGCCGTTTCGCTGATGCAGCGGCAATCGAAGATCAACAAGCAGGTGGAATCGTTGAAGAAAATGGTGGAGGGAAAACGACTATGAACAGAAGAGATTTATTCGCACTGGGTGCTGGCACCTTGGCGGCCCGGGAACTGCTTGCACAAGAGCAGGTGGCCCGTGCGACACGCGCTACACCTTCTCCCAAGATTAAAGACGTGCAGGTGATTTCCACTGCACCGGCAGGCTTGCGTTTGCCTATCGTGAAAGTGATTACTGATCAGGATGGCCTCTATGGATACGGTTGCGCAACGTTTACGCAGCGTGCCGATTTGGTTGTGCCTGCGGTCGAAAAATACTTGAAGCCCTTTTTGATCGGCAAGCCTGCGGATCGTATTGACGATATTTGGCAGTCCTGCTACAACTCTTCTTACTGGCGCAATGGTCCGGTGTTGAACAACGCGATCAGCGGTGTGGATCAGGCTTTGTGGGATATCAAAGGTCGCCAGGCAAACATGCCGGTGTATCAATTATTAGGCGGTAAAATGCGCGAGGCAGCGGACTGCTACGGTCATGCCTCGGGTGAGGAGATTCCGCAGATCATTGACAGTGTCCGCAAGTACATGGCACAAGGCTTTCGTCACGTACGCGTGCAGATCGGCGTGCCTGGGCAAGCTGGGTACGGGGCGGGTCGCAACGACGTAAAGGTGATGTCTTTGCACAATGGCCCAGTGTTTGAACCTCGTGATTATATGCGTCGGGCATTGAAATTATTTGAAGCGTGCCGCAAGGAACTGGGCGATGAAATAGAGTTGCTGCACGACGTTCATGAGCGTGTGAGCCCAACGCAAGCTGTGCAGTTCGCCAAAGACGTGGAACAGTTCAAGCTGTTCTTCTTTGAAGATCCGCTATCGCCGGAAGATATTCAATGGTTCCGGCTGATGCGCAATCAGTGCACAACCCCCATTGCTATGGGCGAGTTGTTTAACAGTCCGCATGAATGGTCACCGCTGATTACCGAACGTTTGATTGATTATATTCGCGTGCATGTTTCGCAAGCGGGTGGCTTAACGCCTTCGCGCAAGATCGCAATTCTCGGTGAAATTCATGGAGTGAAGACGGCTTGGCACGGGCCTGGCGATGTTAGCCCCATCGGCCATGCGGCCAACGTGGCGCTGGATTTGGTGAGCTACAACTTTGGGATTCAGGAATATTCGCCGTTCAACGAACGAGTGCAGGAAGTGTTTTCAGGCTGCCCGGAAATGAAGAATGGATTCTTGTACGCCAATGAAAAGCCCGGTTGGGGCATTGAGGTGGATGAGAAGGCTGCCAAGAAATATCCGTTCGGTTATGGGGAACGTGGCGAGCGCAAGGATCTCAACGGTGGTTGGGGTGAAATTCGCCGTCGCGACGGCACGGTGATTAAGCAGTAAGTTCTTTCAGGATCCGGCGCGTTCCTTCGGCGAACGTGCCGGGTTCGGTGAGTAGGCTGAGCACCAGATAACGGTCCTGGTCAAAGTCGTAAAAATATCCGGGTTGAGTTAGCACGCCATGTTCGTTGAGCAGGTGCAGCGCCCACTCTTCTCCACTCAGTTTTTGCGGCACTTCGATTGTTGCGTACCATCCTCCTTCCACTCTAAGAGGTTTTGCATTGGCTTCCAAACAAGCCAGATTCGTTGCACAACGCTGCCTGATCTGGTCTTGAATGTCTTCTTGAAGCGCAAGGAGTGAGGGCAGAGCATACTGCACCGGGGTTCCAACGCTGAGGTAGGTATCGGCAATCAGCTCCAGTTTGGACAATGCTTCTTCATGGCGTGGACCACTGGCTATCATCCAACCTAGCTTCATTTGCGGCAGTCCGATGAGTTTCGAAAGTCCGTTCAAGCAAAATGTTAAGGTGCTGGAATTTCCCACCAATGTTGCGATGCGCGTCGAATCTTCACAAAGGCTATAGCCAGAAAATACTTCGTCGGAGATGATTGCTAAGTCGTGCTTGCTGCAAAGTGCATTTAGTTGATGCAGTTCGTTGATCTTCAAATAAGACCCGGTGGGGTTGTTCGGATTCACTAGAACAAGGGCACGAGTGCGCGGGGTGATGGCACGTTCTAAATCCTCAAAATCCAGCCACCAGCCTTCGTGATATCGCAGCGGGTACTGTTTCACAACTACCGATTCCAGAGCTGCCAAATAATCCAGCAGCGGGTAGGAAGGGCGGGGAACCAACACTTCGTCACCGGGGTCGCACAGCAGTTTAAACAACCAGGCATAGGCTTCGCTGGTGGATGCGGTGAGCACAATTTGGTCTACGCTGCACTGAACATGCTTGGCAACGCACTGCCGGGCGAACAGCAGACCGCGCGGATCGGGATTGTAATGCAAGGCTCTTGCATCATTGAAAGCGTGTAGCAAGTTAGCTGGATAAAGAATGCCTGCCTGGGTTGGATTCGATTGGGTCAGGTCCAGAATTTGCTTTCCTGCAGTTCGACAAGCATCGAGTGATGCCATCAATTTATTTTGACCAGTCCCCCAGACCAGACGGGATGAGAACATGTTGCTATGATCTCATTTATGACTCCAGTTCTATTTCTATTGTTGTTGGCATCCGCTGCTTTCGCCCAAACCAATGCCCAGGTTTATGCACCGGCGTCGGGTCCAGCAAAAGGTTCGTTGGTCGTGATTGGAGGAGGTTCGGTGGGGAAGGCGATTTTTGATCGCTTCGCGGACTTGGCTGGAGGGTACGATGCCCCCATCATCTTCATCCCAACCGCTGGTGATCCGGATAGCTACGACGAGCATACGGTGGAAGTAAGTGTTTTGAAAAAAGCTGGCTTTAGCAACATCACGCTGCTGCATACACGGGATCACAAACTGGCCGATACCGAACAATTCGCTGCGCCGATTAAGAAGGCTCGGGGTGTTTGGATTGGTGGAGGTCGGCAATGGCGACTGGTGGATTCCTACCTCAACACGCGCACGCATCGCGAACTGGAAGCACTGCTGGATCGTGGTGGAGTGATTGCGGGATCGTCGGCTGGTGCCAGTATTCAGGCCTCCTATATGGTGCGAGGGGCCAGGGAAGGGAACACAGTGATGATGGCCAAAGGCTATGAAGAAGGTTTCGGATTTCTGCGTCCAGTGGCGGTGGATCAACATCTTCTGACACGGAAACGGGTGAACGATTTGGTGAGTGTGATTGCCGCGCATCCGGAACTGTTAGGCATTGGCATTGATGAAGCGACGGCCATTGAAGTTCATGGTGCAATGTTTCAAGTGATGGGGGAAAGTAAAGTAGCCATTTACGATATCAACACCCCTGGGGCCGATGGCAAGCCCTACTACTTTCTTTCGGCTGGAGAAAAGTTCGATTTGAAAAGTCGCCGCAAGTTGAACTGACTTACTGCAATTTAGTAAGTGGGTCGCCAATGACAATGGTCATCCAACTAAGCCCAGGGATGCCTGAATAGTAACTATCTGCTAAGTTGCGTCCATTAAAATAAGAAACTAAAACGAATTGCGGCCAGGGGCAAAGTTTAAGATAGGGTTCATCTACATTGCCATTGATTCCGGTTGCGCCTTCGTGAATGTAATCGGCAGACATGGTTTGCGGAGAGCCAAAGAACCAGGGAATTTTGCCTTTTTGATCCCACCAGGAAATGTTCCAGTTGTCCGGGGGCCTGGTGAAAGTTCGGGCGTTCGTGGAAACATATTCCGTGGCGATGGCCCCTGGTAACCATTCAAA
>JANMWO010000546.1:0-19763 GCA_031394025.1 Acidobacteriota bacterium | reverse complement strand
GGCAGTGAAGGTGCAGCCGCAGCGGGGTCTAGCGGCAGCAAAGGTTCCGGGGTGGATGGCGGCGCAATGGCTCAGGAATCGATGAACCGCATGGTCACGGACATGCTTGAATTCGCCGAAACCAGTTCCCAGGAACAGCAGGGCCGGTCCTCTATTTTTGGTTTATGGGGAATTGTCAAAGAACAAGCACGCTTGCCTGGACGCAAGACAGTTCTCTACTTTAGTGAAGGGCTGCAAGTTCCCAATAGCCTGGTGGGCCAATTCCGAAACATGATCTCCAGCGCTAACCGGGCCAACGTAAGTGTCTATGCGATTGATGCCCGCGGACTGTCCGTTGATGGCGATAGCGGCGCAGCCCAGGAACTGTTGGCGACCAATTTGAAAGTCAGCCAACGTCAATATCGCAGCACAGAAGAATCAGCCGCCGTCACCCGTCAGGAGGCCACCCAGTTTGACCGCGCGCTTGATTCTCTTCACGCCAACCCGCAATTGAATCTTTCTGAACTGGCCGAATCCACAGGCGGCTTTCTTATCGCCAACATGAACGATTTCCGTCAACCTCTGCGTCGGCTGAACGAAGATATTGGCTCTTACTATGAAGTCATCTACCGGCCCGCTAATGGAAATTTGGACGGCACCTTTCGGGCGATTGAGACAAAGCTGAATCGTAACGATGTGAAGATCCAATCCCGCAGTGGCTACTTCGCGCTGCCCTTTTTGAATGGGACGCATGTGCTGCCGCATGAAGTCCCGCTGCTGAATGCGCTTAGCACCAACCCGCAACCGCGTGGCATTGACTTTCGAGCCGATGTCCGCCTGGGGCGTCCTGCAGTGGGTCGCTATCATGCTGTGATTATTTTTGAGATGCCCATGAAGGACATCACGTTTCGTGCGCTTGATACGGAGCCTTCGTATCGCACCCACACTTCCTTTCTTGCGCTCGTGAAAGATAGCCAGGGTTCGGTGGTGGGCAAGATCAGTCGTGATCTGCCAGTGAATCAGCCCAAGGCGAATCTGCAGGGGTTTCAGAGTGGGCGCGTTATTTTCACCTACCCGCTAATGCTTGCTGCAGGTCGGTACACGATTGAATCCGCTGCTGCCGATATTGAAGGCAAAAAAATTGCTGCCCGGAAAACTGCGTTGATCATTCCAACGCCGGATGAAACTATGTTGGCAATCAGCGCGCCTGTGTTGGTTCGGCGACTGGACGTGGCTCCGGCAAAGCCTCAAGGCGACGACCCGTTCATCGTTGGCAATAAGCGCGTGATCCCAACCCTTCAGGATCACGTTCCTGGCGGTGCAAAAAGCGCTTTGTCCTTCTTCTTCACTATCTATCCGGGTGCGGGTCAAGGTGCTAATGCAGACAAACCTACTGCGGCCATTGAGTTCATGCTGGATGAACAATCGCTGGGCGGCGCCGCTGTTGAACTGCCTGCGCCACAGGCCGATGGCAGCATCCCTTACATTGCCACCATCCCCCTGGCTAACTTCAAATCTGGCCTGTATGAAGTGAAAGTTCGTGCCCGACAAGGGCAACAATCGGCCCTGCGAAGTTTCTTTGTTACCATTGATTAGTAATGCTGATTTCCCGACGAAATGCAATGCTGCTGTGCGGCGCAGCAGCCTTAAAAGCGGCGGAAAACAAGCCCAGCACTCCAATTTTTGAAGAAGTTCCTGTATCCACCAGTGGCATCCGCTGGGTGCATACCAACGGCATGTCCCCAGAGCGCTACCTGCCGGAAACGTTGCACCCTGGTTGTGCCTTTCTCGATTACGATGGCGATGGCTGGATGGACATTTTTCTGGTGAACAGCGGTCCGTCAAACTTCTTCAAACCGAAGAAGCCTCTGTCCCATGCTCTCTATAAAAACAATCGCGACGGCAGCTTTACTGATGTCACCAAAGAAGCTGGAATTCCTTTATCGAACGCCTTTGGACAAGGGGTGGCAGTAGGCGATTTCGATAACGATGGCTTCCCGGATATCCTCATCACGGCCTATGGGCCACCGACCCTGTTGAAGAACAATGGCAATGGCACGTTCACCGATGTCACGGCTAAGGCTGGCTTGAATATCCCACAACTTGCCCAAGGATGGACTACTTCGGCGGTCTGGTTTGACTATGACAACGACGGCAAGCTGGATTTGTTTCTGTGCAGTTTTGTGGCTTACGGGGAGAAGGAGCGCTTCGCTTGTGGCGATAACACTGTGGGTCATAAATACTACTGTGTCCCGCGGGTGTTCAAGCCCACCAGTAGTATGCTCTTCCATAACAATGGCGATGGTACGTTCAAGCTGGCCAGCATGGGTACGGACATTGAAACCAGCCTGGGCAAGGCTTTGGGTGTAGTGGCAACCGACGTCAACAACGACGGTAATATGGATTTGTTTGTGGCCAATGACACCGTGCAAAATTTTCTGTTTATGAACCGTGGCAAAGGTAAATGGGAAGAAATTGGCCTGGCTGCGGAAGTAGCTTTTAGTGGCAGCGGGCAACCGCGTTCGGGCATGGGTGTTGACGCTTTCGATATTAACAACGACGGCTGGCAGGATCTGTTTGTGGCCAACGTGGATCAGGAAATGTTTTCGCTTTACCAGAACAACAAGAACGAAAACTTCACCGATACTGCATTCAAACATACGGTGGCGCAATCCACGCGCTTGCTTTCAGGCTGGGGTCTCAAGTTTTTCGATTACGATAACGACGGGCTGGTTGATGCTATTCTTGCCAACGGCCACCCTGACGACATGATTGAGCAATATTCGCAGCAGGTGAAATACAAAGAGCCACTGCTGCTGTTCCACAACACCAATGGTCTGCTGAAGAACATTAGTGCCGATGCTGGCCCGGTGTTCAAGAAGTCTTTCCCAGCCCGTGGTCTGGCTGTCGGCGATTACAACAATGACGGGCGCTTGGATGTGCTGGTGGGCAATAGCGGGGAAGCACCTTTGCTGCTGAAGAATAATGCCAGCCCGGAAAATCATTGGATCGGGTTAAGTTTGTCTGGCCGGACCTGCAATCGTGACGCGGTGGGTGCGCACATTACATGGCAAGTGGATGGCAAGAAATATACGCGGTTAAAGAACAGCGGCGGCAGTTATCTTTCCAGTCACGACCCGCGGGAGGTGCTGGGCCTGGGTCCAACCGGCAAACTGGAGTGGATCGAAATCCGTTGGCCAAAGCCTTCCACTCAAGTGCAGCGTCTGACCGATCTGCCAATGGATCGCTATCACAAGATCACCGAACCCAAATAAATAAATCAACTACGATCCCTGGTAGTAGTTGCCTTCCAGTTGTTAATCTCAAGTGTTACGGTCAAAATACTATGCGTCGTCAGCCTAGAACCCACCTTTCCAGGATGATCCTGAATGCTGCTCGAAGTTAAGGCTCTCACCAAAAAATACGGCGTGAATACTGTGCTGGACAATGTCCACTTTTCCATTGTGGAAGGTGGCATTACTGGTCTGATTGGACCCAATGGATCGGGCAAGACCACGCTGTTTGAAGTACTGGCTGGCATGGTTCCCGCCGACGCTGGAGAAGTATATTTTCAGGGGAAGTCGCTACCTGCTGAAGATCGCAAGAAGATGCTGTTCTATCTTCCCGATGGCATTCGCCCGTGGGCCGATCAGCCGGTTGGTTGGCTGCTGTGTTTCTTTGCTGGACTCTATGGCGCGTCGCAAAGTGATGTGTTGGTGCTTACCGAATCACTCCAACTAAAATCACTGGAAAAGTCGCGGGCGGGTTCGCTATCGAAGGGTGAATTGAAGCGATTGTTGTTGGCAATGGGCCTGCTGACCCCACATCCATTGCTATTGCTGGACGAACCATTTGACGGCTTGGATTTCCGCCAGACGCGTGACGTGATGATGCTCCTTAAATCATTTCCATCGTCGAAACGCACGCTGTTCCTGAGCGACCGATGCTGCAAGGGTTTGTCATCGATTGGTGCTGCTGGGTAAGGGTCGGGTGGTGGGTCAGGGGACGTTAGAGGAGTTGCAAGCACAAGCTTCCATCGCCGATGGTGGGTTGGAGGAAGTGTTTCTTGCGCTCACTTGAAATTCAATGGCTGTTGCGCAAGGAACTGCGTGAACTATTCACGTCACGTCCTTTCTGGTTGCTCTTGTTTTTAATAGGACCGTTAGTTGGTCAGGCATTTTGCACTGCGGTGGAATCCTATGCTGAAGCCAGCGGTTTGGTGGTGGGCGGACCAGCGGCGTTGGCCCAGGGACTCTCCCCGCAAAGTGAAGGCAGCAAAGAATAGAAGTTTGTGTCTCAATAGTAACTTTATTGAACAGACCCTAGTAAACGACGCAAGAAAAAAGTACACTCAAAACAAATCGGTTTCACGCCAAACCGATTAAGGAGTTAAGGGAATGTATATTCGCAACGTCGTGCGGAACCTCTTAGGAACGGTAATTTTCTGTCTTTCGGCCTTCGGCCAATCGAAGACTACAGCAGTTCTGAACGGGACTATTTTAGATCCCACGGGGAGTGCCGTTCCTTCTGCCAAAGTAGTTCTGGCTAGCATAGAAACAGGTGCAAAGCAGGAAACAGTTACCGATGGCGAAGGCAGCTATCGCTTTCCATTGGTCATTCCAGGACTCTACGAAGTGCGGGTTGAAAAGACCGGCTTCAGTTCAGCAATCCGCAAAAATGTGGAAGTGACCGTTGGGCAAGTTGCCTCGTTAAATCTGCAATTGGCGCTTGGTCAGACGAGTGAGGTGATTGAAGTCACTAGCGACGTGGCCCTAGTCGAAACAGAGCGAACGCAGCAATCCAATACCATTCACGAAGTGGCAATTCGCAACCTGCCCATCAACCGTCGTGACTATCTGACCTTCTCTCTATTAGCCCCAGGCATCGCCGATTCCAAGGCCCTGGCCGATGCCAATAGCTTCCGCGTGAAGCAAACTCCCGATAGCGGAATTTCCTTTTACGGATCGAACGGCCGGGGCAACAGCGTGAATGTGGATGGCGGAGATTCCAACGATCCTGGAGGCGGAGTCCGGCCCACCGTCAGCCAGGAAGCAGTGCAGGAATTCCAAGTGAACCGCACCAATTATTCCGCCGAACACGGATCTGCACGCGGCGGCGTGGTGAACATTTTAACCAAGAGCGGGTCGAATGACTTGCATGGTTCGGCCTTTGGATTTTTCCGCCATCAATCGTTAGATGCCACCGATCCTTTTGCCCTTGTCTACGATGGAACAAAGGTAAGTCGCATTAAGCCCGATTCCAATCGTCAGCAATACGGTGCCACCATCGGCGGGCCAATTGCAAAGGACAAGCTGTTCTACTTTCTCAGTTACGAAGGGCTGCGGCGTCGCGAACGGCGTACTGTTCCGGTATTGACCGACAATGCCATTTTTGGCCCAACCCCTGCGCAGAACGCAATTCTGAATCAACTGCCCGCAGCGGCCCAGGCCCAGTTACGACCTGCGCTCAGCACCCCGCCTGCAGTGCAGGAAATGTTCCGTTTGAACAGCGGAATTTTCCCGTTTGAAACGGATGACCACAAAGGCCTCTTCCGCATGGATTACCGCATGAACGATAAAAATATCTTTTCATTCCGGCAGAACGTCTCGCAGATCTTCGAAACGAATGAGGGCATTGGGGCACTGGTGGGCTTTTCCCGCGGCTTCGTGCAGGAGTATTTTGATTCCACAACGCTGGCCAGTTGGACCAGCACTTTTTCGACGTCGATGGTGAACGAATTGCGGTTGCAGTACAACTATTACGATTTCCGCACGGAATCCAACGACAAGTTTGGACCGGCCTTGGAAATCGCCGGATTCGGCTTATTCAATCGTGACCGGTTCCTGCCTTCGCGCACTCTGGCTCGTCGTACCGACCTGGTTGATAACTTGAGCTGGGTGAAGGGAAAGCACAATGTGAAGACGGGGTTTTACTACGCCAATCGAGTTACAAATTCTGACTCCAAAACTTTTATGAGCGGTCGTTTTACCTTTGGCGCACTGCCTGGAGGGCTAGTGAATCCGGCCCTGGCAAGTACTTCCATCACGTCCCTGCAAGCCTTCAACTTGGGCTTGGCGCAAAGCTATCAACAAGGGTTTGGCGATGGATTGGTAAAAGGTCGCAGTATCCCTTTGGTCGCCGGTTTTGTCCAGGATAGTTGGAAGGTGGCTTCTAACCTGACTTTCGACCTGGGCGTGCGTTATGAAGTGGACAATCGTAAAGAGCCGCTGCCTACGTCCCATAAAAGCATTGGCCCCCGTGGCGGATTTGCCTGGGATCCCTTCAAGGATCATAAGACAATCGTTCGTGGTGGATACGGTTTGTTCTATGCGCCCATCGATTTCCAAATTGATTACGTTGTGAACGCACTGAATGAAATTGACGGCTACCGGCAGATCGCACAAGTTCTAACCACACTGAACGCGGCAGCTCCGGCGGCGGTCACCGGACCCATCAACATTTTCAGCACACTGCGGGCACAAGGTGTCATCGGCATTCCCACTCCGCTGAAACCCATCACTGCGGCTGATTTACGGCAGTTCGGCATCAACATCAGCAACAGCGGTCCACGTCCGCCGCTGACCGTGATTTTTCGTCCATCGAAGGATTACACAAATCCTTATGCGCAACAGGCCAGCTTTGGCATTGAACGGGAAATTGCGAAGAACTTCTCTTTCGGAGTCAGCTATGTTTTTGTCCGTGGGGCCAAGCTGACCACTTCTCATGACGATAATTTGCTGGACGCTCCGGTGAACCCGGCCAAGGGAATTCGTGATTGGGGTCCAACGCCAACTAACCCTACCGGGGCCGCATTTTTCAAGAACCCACTGCTGTTTCAGGACAACGTGTATGAATCCACAGCCAACTCGTTTTATCACGGCATGATAGTGGAAGCCACCCGACGCTTCAATCGCAGCGCGATGATTTCGTTTAACTATACGTTCAGCAAAGTGATTGATGAAACGGTGGATTACAATACCGACTTCCAGGCAAACGATCAGTTGAATCGACGAGCGGAACGCGCACTATCAAGCTTCGACCAGCGACATAAAATTGTTTTGTACGCGGTGCTGCAAAGCTCTGGGGCTGGTAAAAACCTGCTCCGTGGTTTCCTGTTTACGCCGATTGTTCGTTATAACAGCTCACGACCGTTCAATCTGCTATCAGGCACAGAAATTAATAATGATCGTCACAACACAACGGATCGCCCAATTTTTGCCGGTCGCAACACGGGGATTGGACCTTCGTTCGCCACGTTTGATATGCGCTTGACCAGGAAGTTCGCCCTTGGGGAAAAGAAGAGTTTGGAATTCATGGGGGAAGCGTTTAATCTGTTGAATCGCCTGAATTATGGAAGTGTGAATAACACGGTGGGCCTGATTTCAGGACCGTTCAATCTTTCTGGTCGGGACGATAGAACACCAAGTCAGCCATTAGGATTCACATCAGCGTTCGATCCACGACGGCTGCAGTTGGGGCTGCGCTTCGCATTTTAGGGCGGAAGGGGGACAGGCTTCCCAGCCCAATGCCACTTAGTTTTCCAGCATCCCTGTAGAATTTCCAACCCTCGCTGGGATAATCTCTGGCTTAATTGTTTGTTATCAGCGTGCCTCGGCGACCATCAGCGGCCCAGATCAATGGCCGCTGATGGACGCAGATGCACGCTGATAACAACAATTTAAAGCTGTCCAGTTCCGGCAAACTAAGTGACATTAGGCTGAATGGCTGCTCCACCAACAAATCTCCAGGTCCAGTAAACCATCGCCTCTAAATGTACATCCTCTGCGAATCGCTAAACCCCAGTTAGTGAGTCACAATCAGAACAAATCTATTTCCACCCGCTAACTCCTTGTAATTCAACTTACTCCTCCATTTCAAACTCCTGATGTGCGTTGGTTACTTGCTGCAACCACTACCCTCCATGCAGAGGCAAGTAATGCAGCAAATGAACTCCGATCCCCGAA
Source organism: Acidobacteriota bacterium (assembly GCA_031394025.1). GTDB lineage: Bacteria > Acidobacteriota > Terriglobia > Bryobacterales > Bryobacteraceae > JANXSF01. The sequence goes on along the minus strand of JANMWO010000546.1, from coordinate 11,820 downwards.
GAAAGCTTTACGAAGCGGCCCTGGCAGCACCGGTTTTTGATTCCCCGCCCGGCGAATCCTGGGCCCTGCTTCCCCGTGGTACATCCCCCAGCAGACCCGTTCCGTTGGGTTCCAAAGCCTATCAAAGTTGGCTATGCGCAATGTCCGAGGAAAAGCTTGGACTGCTGCCCACACCAGCAATTCTTAATTTCACAATCAAAGCAAGGCATCGCGATTCTTCCAATTGCGAAGATGAAAACCGTCAGGTTGCGCTGCGCATGTTTCGTACAGCGGGTGGAAATATTCACTTCCATCTGGGGTGCGATTCGGGGCATTGCCTCAAAATCACCAACGAAGGCTGGGAAGTGGAAGATACTCCAGACTACTTACACTTTCGTTATCCAGAAACGCGGCTCCCCATTCCAAAACCTATCCACGCTAACGCCTCATTACAAGCTCTTCTAGCGCAGAGTATGGGTGAGGATGCTGCGGAGCCACTTACTAAGTGGCTCATCAAAACCATTTGTCAGGTTGAACCTGCGGGACCGCTTTTGATAACCGGTGAGGGACGCCACCGTGCAGCGCTGTCCTTAGTATCCTTGCTGGATGCGCGACATGTCATCACGCACGAACCTAACTTTGAGGATGATTGGTTACTGCTTTACGCGGAACTTTCGCTGATAAAAGGAGGGCGGCTAGACCGTTTGAATTTCTATGCCATACACAGAATGCGACCGGTGGTCATTACATCGGAAAGGGCTGTTGCCGGGTTAGATGTTACTCAAATCAATGTTTCCTCAGTTACACAAATTGACATAGCAACAGCTTTGGGAGCCTTGGCCAGCGCCGTTTCAGCCGCTATCCGCGCCCCACTAGCGGCATCTTTGTCGCCATCACAGTTATAAACTGCACATTCGCTTCCAACGGCAAGTTCGCCATCATCAAAACAGCATCGGCAACATGACGCACATCCATGCGCGGTTCCACCATCATGGTGCCATTGGCTTGCGGAACTCCGGCGGTCATACGCTGGGTCATCTCTGTCGCAGCGTTGCCAATGTCAATTTGGCCGCAGGCGATATCGAAGGCTCGGCCATCCAACGAAATACTTTTTGTAAGCCCGGTAATGGCGTGCTTGGTGGCAGTATAAGGTGCTGAATTTGGTCGAGGAGTCTGAGCAGAAATGGAGCCGTTATTGATGATGCGCCCGCCCATTGGCCGCTGTGTTTTCATCAATCGCATGGCATGCTGCGCGCACAGAAACGCTCCGTGAAGATTCACACCAACCACATTGTTCCACTGTTCAAACGTCAACTCATCCATAGGGATGGCCGGTGCGCCCATACCGGCATTGTTGAACAAAACATCTAGCCGCCCAAAGGTTTGTTTGATCTTATCGAACAGTGCTGTTACCGCATTGGGCTGACTGATGTCTGCGGGGAATGGAAGCAAAGTTCCTCCTCCGGGTATGCCCATCTCTGCGGTGCGCTGCAATTCCTCTTCTCGCCGACCGGTAAGTACAACGTCATATCCAGCGCCTTGCAGCGCCAGTGCCGAAGCGCGGCCAATACCGCTGCCAGCCCCTGTTATGAGAGCAATTTTCTTCATCGTGCTCCTATTGTCTCAACAGTGCTGGGCCCCATGGGGCTATAACTTCGGAAGTTAGTGGGACCGGCATCCCTACCGGTCCTTCCCTTCTTCTGGATAATGACCCGAAAGCACTAACTTCGAAAGTCAATTTAAGTCAGCGACCTTTCTTCTTCGCCACCGGTCGTGGCTTGGCTTCATTGAGTACTGGCGGGACAAAATCGTAATCAGTAATTAGTTTTTCCTGCAATGCGGCCATTAAGGTTTGCTGCGTATCGTTGAATTCAGCTTGCCCAGCGATGTTATTCAACTCGCCTGGATCCACGTCCAAGTCATATAACTCTAAAACTGGACGCGGACGCTGGAAATAAGCTCGGTCATGCTCAGGCTTCAGAGTACCCGCTTTGTGTGCCGCCACCATCTGTTGCCAACCCGGATCCTGTCCGCTATCTACTGGCCAATATTCCATTTGCGGCGTCAAGTTATAGATCAACTTATAACGATTGTTACGAACCGAGCGTGAAAGATCGAACGTAGAAGACTTTGTTTCTGAAGTGAATTCAGCACCGCCATGGTGCAATCGCGCGCTGAATACATATTCCCGCGGCTCATACTTTCCGCCGATCAGCAAAGGATAAAAGCTGCGTCCGGAAACACCTCTTGGAAACTCAGCTCCAGCGGCATCCATAAACGTTGCCGCCAAATCTTCACCGGAAATTAGAGTCTTTGTTACCCCAGGTTTAATGTGCTCAGGCCAGCGGGCAATCAGTGGAACGTTCACTCCGGGATCGTAGAGTGATCCTTTGCCGTGGGGGAATGCCATGCCGTTATCGCCCATAAAAATTACTAAAGTGTTGGCTTCCTGGTTGCGTTTGCGGAGCACCGTCATGGCGTCACCAAAGGATTTATCCGCCCGCTCCACTTCCCCGCAATAGCGCGCCAAATCATCTCGGACGCCCGGTAAATCAGGTAAGTGAGGTGGTAGTTTGATCTTCGCCGGATCCACTTTCCCCGCATCGCTATCCCAGGGATGGTGCGGATCGTTGTAGTTAATCCAAAAGAACCAAGGCTTATTCTGCGGCACTTGACCCAGAAATTCATCCAGCAGTTGCGGGGTCGGCCCTTGCGACGAAATATTCATGAAATCTACGCGCGATTTCCAGGAACGCATCTGGTTCCGTTCATACACCTGCTCTGTCACTGGCGACGGATTAATGACACCGTCCAAATGAAAATAGCGGCCGCAAACGCCTGTGTAATATCCTTTGGTCCGTAGCACTTCGGGAGCAGTAACAATGTCTTTCGGCAATGGAGAACTGAAGCGGCCCATGCGCGCGGCCACAGGGGAACGTCCGGTCATCAGTGCTGTTCGCGAAGGGACACATTGCGGAGCAGCAGTAAAAGCACGGTCGAACCGCATCCCCTCACGCGCAAACTGATCCAGGTTGGGAGTAGACATCCAGGTGGCGCCATAGGCACCAAGGTACGGACTACTGTGATCGTCCGAAAGGATGAATAAGAGATTAGGAGTTTTCGAGCTCTGTGCCTGCAAAGCCATGGGCGCTGCGGCAAGAGTCTTCAGCATGTCTCTACGGCTGGTAGTCACGCTTTGCATTATACAGCGTGGACCGCCTCAATCAGTGGCGACCAACAGGCTTATTTAGTGGTTCTTAGTGGCGGAATTCGCGAATCGGAACTCCGCAACTAAGCATTGATCAGGAAAAACTTACTCGGTGCCAGCTACAGTGAACCCAGTCAGCCCGGGCATGGGACCAGCGGCGAAGAACTGTTGACGGGACAGATTCCGGTAGACATTGCCCGCTACTCCTGCGGCCACTCCGCCGTTCACCTGCTTGCCGCCTGTCAACAAAACCACTACCACCAGCTTGTTATGTCCCACTTCATTGAAGCTACCGAACCAGCCTAAATGTGTGGGTGAATCCTTATCCGTGCAGGTTCCGGTTTTCCCTAAAATGGGTTCATTTGGATCATACGCTGCGCGACGAGCGGTGCCGTATTCCACTGCGGCCATCATGCCTGGTTTGATTTCTGGAACCTGATCGCCAATGTCCAACAGGCGCTTCACACGGGGCTTGAAGCGGGCGATTTCCATAGCGTTTTTGGGATATTGCAGATAATACATGGTGCCGCCGTTGGAAATTGTCCCTAAGATGGACGCCAGTTCCAGCGGGGTGACGGTGATGCCCAGGCCGTAGCTGGTCATCATGCCCACTCCGCCGTATTTGGGCGCTTCCGTTGGATAATCACCAGCTTTTTCACCAGCGATATCCAGTCCGGCTTTTTCGCCCAGGCCGAACATCTTTGAATAGCGCGTAACGCGGTCATATCCCAACATGCTGCCCACATTGGCGAAATAAGGATTGTTGGAATGGGCCAGCGCTTCGGTCAAATTCAGTCGCGAGTAACGATCCACTCGGATCATACTGTTGCGGTCAATCACGCCTTCGCTTAAACCGGCCATGGCGCAAACCAGCTTAATGGTGGAACAGGGTTGAAAGCCGCCGCGCAAACCAAGTTTCTGATTGACGATGGTAAGAATCCGACCACTTTGCGGGTCGCTGACAACAATGCTTCCGTTGAATGGGCCAAGCGCATCGACGGCTGCTTTGCGCACCACAAGGTCTTCCCCTTCAATGTTGTCGCCCAGGCTGGAATCGGCGAAGGAAGGCTCTCTCCAGTTTTCCACGGGGATCACTTTCCGTTTCGACGCAGCCACTTTCGCTTTCGGGGCAACTGCTCGTTTCTTCTTGCTTACAACCGCACTGGCTGGAACCGGCGCCAAAAGGACCATGATGGCAATACCGATTACAGCGATTTTGAATCGCCGCATTATAAATCCCTCAAACCAACTGATTTTTATGCCCTGCCCTCTTTGGAGCAAGATCATCTGTACTACTTATCGGTCCATTCCCTAATAACCACTACGTTAAATTTCTTAAGCTGCCGTCCAGCCACCATCAATGGTCTGTACGCTGCCTTGTACAAATCCGGCTTCATCGGAAGCAAGATACAGCACCATGTGCGCAATCTCTTCCGGTTTGCCTAGCCGACCAATGGGTTGCCGTTGATTCAACTGCACCCGCATTTCAGCTTTCTCATGCTTATGATACTTCTCTAAATACGATTCCACAAAGGGCGAATCCACTGTTCCCGGCGCAATGCAATTGACGCGCATCTGGGTGGGATATTCCACCGCTAACTGTTTGGTCATGGCCACCACTGCACCCTTCGACATGCAGTAGGCGAACCGCCGCTTAATTCCGATCAAACCAGCCACCGACGCAATGTTGATCATGGACCCATGCGAGGCCAGCAATAACGGCACTGCGGCTTTCGAAACCAGATACAACCCGAAAACATTCACTCGATACAAGCGGTCAAAATCTTCCGGCGAGCACTCTTCAATGCTGCCCACATGGCCGATGCCAGCGTTATTCACCAGGATATCAAGTTTAGGGATGGATGCGAACACGGCAGCCACCTGTTCGGGATCAGCAATGTTGCAGGTGTGGGCGATAGCGCAGGGCAGTTCCGCCGCCAGCCTTTGGGCGGCATCAGCGTCCAAATCAACAATGTGAACGGCAGCTCCGGCAGCGGTTAAGACGCGCGCAGTAGCCTCGCCAATTCCACTTGCACCTCCGGTTACAAGGGCAACTCTACCGTCTAAGCGAAAGGGGACACTCATCATTTAAAGGATAGCAGGATTGGGAGATGTCGCTACGCAGCGGGCCTTGAGTCAAATACTTTGTCCGAACGTAAAGTCACTCCCAATTCCCACAGCCCATAGCGATACTCACCATCGACGCCAGTTCGCAAATTTGATTATTGCTCAGTTGCCGAACGCCGATTCGAGGTTCCATCAGACTCTGCTTGCGGACCACGGTGATGTCTTCAGCACGGGCTGCGGAGTCCGCTGAAAGACCAGTTCCCCCCGCTGCAAGGAATAAATGAGTGGCAGCGTTCTTGTGAATGCTTGTCGTCAGTGGAATCACTAACACGGTATCGGCCCTCTCATGACGATTCCGTGCATCAAGCGACACAATCACAACAGGGCGGATTCCCTTTCCAGGCGGATCACTGGGGAGTTCCACGAACCAGATTTCGCCGCGTCGAGGAACCCTTTTTACTGTCGCCAATTAACGACCTTCAACGGGAAATTCGCTCAAAGCGAACTTACCCCAGTTGACCTGCTCTTCCATTTCAGCAGGGGAAAGAGAACTGTAGTAGTCATCCACAGATTGTTCCAACTGAGCGTTACGCGTTTCCCGACGAGCTGTTTGCAGGATATCTTCCAAAACAGCGGATACCGAAAGTGCCTTTTTTTGTTTGCAAAGCAATTCCAGGAATTGAACTGACTCGGGCGAGATGGTAAAGCTCTTCTTCGTTTTTTTATGCGAATGAAGTGCTTCTATCTGACCTGTTATCGTACCCATGCTCCTACTATATTGCCTACTAAGCCAAAAAGCCACCGTCACTTGATCCAAATATCTCGGAACGCAACGCCCCTGGTGCACCGCGCACCGCATGGAGGAGGACGGAAACGGAGGGCGAGCGTTACCGGAAGGCACTCAACGAGTTCGCGACAATCTTTATATAAATCAAAGATTATTGCATAATGTATACAGATGAGTGTTACTGCATACGTTCCGCAACAATCGGCCAAATCGGATCGCGTTTTGGCGCTTGCGCGCGAATTCCCATTCGTCCGGCCCCGCGATGTCGAAGGCATCGGGGTTCCGCGAGAATATCTGCTGCGGCTGCACCGCGCCGGACAACTGGAACGGGTTGGCCGGGGACTGTATCAGCTCCCGAACTCGCCAGTGACGGAACACCACAATTTCGCCCAGGTCGCCCGCCGCGTGTCGCAAGGTGTTATCTGCCTTCTTTCTGCTTTGGCCTTCCACGATATTGGAACTCAGAACCCATTCGAGGTTTGGATCGCGATTCCAAGGGGAATGCGTCCCCCGAAGGTCGACGCGCCGCCCCTGCGGGTGACGACGCTATCGGGAGCCGCATATGCCGAAGGTATTGAGGAACAGTTGATTGAAGGGGTCACGGTGCGCATCTACGGCGTTGCAAAGACGGTCGTCGACTGCTTTCGATTCCGCAATAAGATCGGCCTTGACGTTGCCATGGAAGCCCTTCGCGAAAGCCTCCGCTCCAAGAAAACCACGATCAACGAGATCCATCGATTCGCAAAGTTGGCACGGCTTGGGCGGGTGATGCGTCCGTATCTTGAGGCCCTATGAAGTCGCCAAAAAAGAACGTCGCAGAGTCCGTTCGCGCTCGTCTCCTAAATCTCTCCAAGGTGCGGGACGAAGAATTTCATCTCACCTTGGCCGACTATGTGACCGAGCGCTTTCTCTATCGCCTTGGACAGTCGCCGTTGTGTGACAGGTTCGTTCTGAAGGGAGCCGTCCTGTTCCGAGTCTGGATGGGGCAATCCCATCGTCCCACCAAGGATCTCGATCTTCTCGGAAGGGTTCCTCCGAGCTATCGGAGGTCGCCGACGCGATTCGCGAAGTCTGCCTGATCAAGGCCTCTGACGGCGTTGTCTTCCATCTCGACGGGATGAAAGCCGAGCGTATTCGCGAAGGTGCTGAGTACGAAGGTGTCCGAATCCGTTTCCGTGCGGAACTCGCCGCCGCCCAGATCCCGCTCCAGATCGATGTTGGATTCGGCGACTCGATTACTCCCCTGCCATCTGTGACAGCGGTCCCATCCGTACTTGGCATGGACCCGCCCCAAGTCTTCGCGTATCCGCGAGAGACGGTCGTTGCCGAGAAGTTGCACGCGATGGTTGTTCTCGACATCTCCAACACGCGCATGAAGGACTTCTATGACCTGTGGTTCCTCGCGCGAAGTTGGCCCTTCCAGTTGATCGCTTTGGCCGACGCCATTCGTGCGACCTTTGAACGCCGGGGCACTCCGCTGCCTATCGGGACTCCATTTGCTCTTACGCCGGAATTCCATTCTGACGAGCAGAAATCCCTACAATGGAAGGCCTTCGTGAAAAGGCTTCGACTCGGTCCCTCAATTCCAGACCTTGATGAAATAGCCGAAGCAATCAGGCGATTTGCCTAGGCACCTCTCGCCGAAGCTCGAAGCCAGACTGCTATCAAGAAGACTTGGTCTATTTCTGGCGAATGGGCCACTCCCTAAATCCTCAGGAGATCGTAAAGCTTCATCTGACGTATATCGCCCACCAAACTAAAAAGCCAACGTCACTTGATCCAAATATCGCGAAACGCCACTGGCGCGTTGGGGTAGGACTGGATGCCGATCAACCCCGCTGGTGCACCGCGTGCCGCATCGGTATTGTCGAACACCGTGGTCAACTGCGATGCCCCACTTTCGGTGTCGGTCAGGGTAACTTCATAGTGATTTCCCGTCACCACGATGTCGTATTGCATCCACACGCCGGTCCTGGTCGCCGGTCCTGGGTTATATTGCTGAAGACGGATATCGTGTCCGCCGGTATGGGTAATCAGATCCCCAGCGGGGATTTTATAGATCGCCCCGGTACGGTTCTTAAACAATCCGTCCGGTTCGGGCTTGCGACCGTAGTAATCCTTCGATACATCGCCCCGGGCGTTATCGTCAATCTGCACTTCAAACCCTGAGAAAACCGCACTCCAAGCGGGGTTGGAATCAAAATTTACTCCTTCGGCATTGGCGCGTTGCGTTAGCACATCGGGCAACTTGACCAGCGGATTGCGGAATCGCACAAATACGCCGCTATTGCAGTTTGCCGAGTCGAAAACTTTGAATTGCAGCCGCAGGTGGAAATCAGTGAAAGTCTGCGGAGCGAAGTAGAGTAGGGAGAAATCTGAGGAGCCGTAGCTCACCAGTTCCCCGGCCAGGAAGGCGAACGCTTGGCCGCTGTTAGCAGCTCCGGCCAGCCGCCACTTCCTGAAAGAATCAGCGGTGCCATCGAATAGGGCGGCAAAGCCCGCAGCCATTGCGCTACGGATGGTCGCCCGCGGCAAAACGCTGGATTCCAGTAAGTCAGCAGTGCGACGCGATAAAGCAACGCCTGTCAACATAGGATTGGGTGAACCCAAGCTCGGGAATAGCGCCGGTGCACTGACGTAACAATTTGTCGTGTCGTGAATGCGACCAAATTCATTAGTCACGGAAGTTGCCGGGTCGGTTCCCATCCATAGCGTTCCAGCGTCGTGATGAGTAGTTCCTTCGGCATCGCGACGATTGGGGAAAGGATGTGCGGCGCGCAACTGAGCAGTTGTGGAACCGGCTGCCATTGGCACGGTTTTTCCTCCGGCTGCCTGCAGGATATCGAAAGGCTGACCAGCGGCGAAGACAATGGCCACTTCGTCGGCCAAAGCGTCCATTGCGTCCCAAGTTTGCTTGTCAATGCTCGATTGGGCGGTGTTGCTGGTCCCCGTTTTGACATCGGCTAGCGAGACTACGGCCACAGCCCGCGAATCAACCGCACGGGTGGGAGAAAGACGTATGAAGCTGTCAGGGTTTTGCGGCGTCATCTCGCCAATACCGCGCAGCGTGATCACCACATGTGTGTCGGTTGCGCCCAGCATGGATTCCAACTGTTCTGTGTCGGGAATTTTCTTGAACAATTCCGCTTCTGAATCCTGACCCAACTTGTTCAAACCGGCGGCCGTGATTTGAAGATGAAAGAAACGGTCTTCCCCGGCGATGTTGGATTTACCCTTCACAAACAGCGCTGAAGCCTGAAGTGAAGTCTGGGTGGAGGCGGGCAACGAGGTAAGCGAAGTCCTGGGAATGCGAATCGTGAGATTGGATCGTAAGTGAGCAATCAGGTTGTTGCCCATGCGCTGCGCGGCTCGTCCGCCTAGGGAAGTCTTGAACGTATTGAGCGCCAGACGAGTACTTTCAATCGCTCCCAGAGAAATCACAACTGCGCTCTGACGCCCGTTGGAACGTGGTGATAGGGGGATTACTTTTTCAATGTTGTCGGTATCCTTCACCCGAACTCCCGTGACGCGCACCCAATTGTCACTTTGTGTTTCAGTGATAATATCCAACACGCGGATTTTTGGGATTATCATTAAGCGCTTGCGGGCGTTGGCTTCTGTGCCTATGCCTCCGGATTCTCCAGCGGCGGCCCGAGCAACCTTAATCAGTTCTGGAACAGCACTGAATTTATTGAAGGGGAACACTCCCGGTTCGGCTCGCGACTGCACTGCCAATGGAGCTTCTAACTTCAGCAGGTCCAGCATGTCTGATCGCGATGTGGAATCGCTGGCTTTGAACCCCAGCAGAATCCGAAGCTGGCCGTCGCTCACCTTCGGTGCCGGAGGAATTGGAACAGAGACTCCGCTAGCCGCACCAGCAGCAAGTGCCAGATCGCCAAAAGCTCCAATTCCCGCGAAACGCACTGCGGGATGGTCTGGCAAAGCAGCCAGGCTGATCGCATGGGGCGCAATTGCAGGTACTCCCAAGCCATCGAAAAGTTGCCGTCGCAGTGCCGTGTGCAGGTGTCCGTAAATAAAATCGTTGCTAGTGTTGACGCCAATTTGATCACTGGACTGTTGAAAATACCGATCCTTCAGCTCAGCCACCAGAGAGGGAGGCCAATTTTTGAATTCCTGGTCCAGCATCTGCGGAGACCATCCGCCCCAGGCCAGGGATCGTCCACCGATGGTATAGAGCAGCCCGAAGTAGCCAAGTGACGGGTGGCTGTCCCAGGGAACCCGAGGGTCAGGAATTCCACCTTGGAACGGCATGTTCTGAACGTGCTCGGGGAGGGTGAAGGGGCCTTCCTCAAGAATCAATATCCGTCGGCTGTGGGTTGCGTCATTTAGAAACAACCGGGATGCAGTCACCGCTCCGAACGTTCCTCCTCCGATTACGATCGCGTCAAACCCACGAGGTCTGCCGGCTACGGTCACCAGTGCGCTATCCATCGCTTCCTGCAACGTATTGCAGAGAAAGCGACCCATTGTATCGAGCGTGAAAGTTGTGTTTTCTGCTACTAGTCCCATACCTATTTAGTGACGTTCCGAAGGCGGGCGTTTCAATGGAGGGGGACAGAGTTTTCAAACACATTGCAAAAGTACGAAGGTGAGATGGGTTTTTTTCTAGTTAAAGCCATCTTTACCAACTCTATTCATAAAGAATAGTTAAACTACAACTACACTACGCGCTATAATCTCCCAATGCCTCCGCCCCCAGAGCTGATTGGAGTCCTTAGCCAGTTCAACCCCTGGTGGCGTCACGACCCCATTGCCGACCTCCCCACCTGGAAGCGAAGTGCCTTACATGAACTGCGTCTTTGGCTGAAGAACCCGCCCAACCACCGGGCGATTCTGCTTTCCGGTTGCCGCCAGGTGGGCAAAACCACCCTACTGCTTCAGTCCATTCAAGAGCTCTTAATGGACGGCGTTGCCCCCGCCAATATTCTTTATGTCAACTTTGATCATCCGGTGCTGCTGCTCTCAGGAATCGACGCGGTGGTGGAAGCATGGCGTCAGCGGGAACCACGGGTGGACGGTCCTGAATATGTGTTTCTGGACGAAGTTCAATTCGTAAATCAATGGGACACCTGGGTGCACAAGCAAGTGGATTCCGTACGCCACCGTCGCATTGTAATGGCTTGTTCGGCAATGCCGTTGTGCACTTCAAAGCTCAATGGAACTGCATCCCGCTGGCACACCATCCGGCTGGCCACTTTGTCGTTTTATGAATATCTGCAAGTGCAGAGGGCTGGAGTTCCTCCCTTGCCAAAGCTGGGCGATTTGGCCCGCTTGTTCGATTGGACCCCTCAGGAATTCTTGCGAGTTCAGGAATTTGGAAAGGCTTATTCCGGGCACTTTCATGAATATCTGGTGCGCGGCGGCTTTCCACAAACAGCGAACGTGGAAAGCATCAGCCAAGTGCAGCGAGTGCTGCGGGATGAAATTGCCGATAAGCTGCTGAAGCGGGATATGACCACGCTGTTCGGGGTGCGCCGCATTCAAGATCTTGAGCATACGTTTCTCTACCTGTGTCTGCGTCCAGGGTTGCTGGATATGTTGTCGCTCTGTGCCAATCTCCAAGTGAAGCGACCCACCGCACAGCATTTCCTGACGCTACTGGAAGCCATCCATCTAATCCACCGCTTGCCGCCACATGGGTATGGCAAGCAAGTCCAGCGCGCCCGCTACAAGATTTACCTGACAGATGCAGCTTTTGCGGGAGCGATGATGATGCGCGGAAAGAGTCTGTTGGACGATCCGGCTGCATTGGACATTG
>JANMWO010000531.1:0-21876 GCA_031394025.1 Acidobacteriota bacterium | reverse complement strand
TCCAAGACCGAGGCTTCAGTATATTGTGAAGTAGTTGCGGAAAGTTGGAATGGTTGCAATTTTAAAAACCTTGGTCAAAACACGGGCTTCTTACCGTAACGCATACTGAGTGTGTTTACATCGACTCCCAGTTTTAGCTTTTCGGTAAGTCGTATTATTTGGTCTCTGGTCTGCTCCACTAAGACCACAATAGGCAGACAATAGATCAAACGCCGGGGAGCGTCCGCACAACTGTTGTGCCTTCTGTAAAGCCAACTCAGGATGGCGGCCGCAGTTTTACCCGATCCTGTCGGCACGCGGAGTGCGCGGTTCGCTATGGGAGCGTCGGCCAAGGTACGTTGATAAGCGTACGGCTCGCTCCCTGTGGCATTGCTGAAAAAGGAATCGAAGTTTTGCATAAAAGTAAGCAGATTTTAATCTTATAAAAGAAGCATCAACTATATTACATTTGAAGGTTTAAAAAAGTTGCGAGTGTTATCCATAATCGTCAAGTCCCAAGCTGCCCTTAACTGCCAGACCCCTACTAATTGCTAAACGAACTTGTCTGTCGACCCAGTGCCACAATCCAAGGCCTCCACGCTTCGCCCAGGCCGGACGGCTCAAGGTTGCCCAACCAAGTCCAGCGGGCGCTTCTCCTTAAGACCTCCTTGCTCAACGTTTCAAGCGCCCACCAAGCGGTCTTCAGTTGATCAGCCCCAAGTTGAGGAAGAAACTCCATAACCTGCGTTTCGGCAACTGTCCAGCCCTGTTTCGCGGAAATGATCGCAGCAGGGTATATACCCGCCACGGGATGTCCAGGGTGTTCGACAAGTGCGCCGGTAGCCGCCTTCTCTGCGCTTCAAATCTTCTTGGTGATCAGAAACTACAAGATTGTAGTGATATTTATTTGTAGTGCTCCCCCGAAATCCGTCCGCCGCGTCCCGGCAATCGGCATGTTGCTCCACCCAATAAAAAGGAAAACTCCAACATTAAGCGCCATAAGTTTTATCTCTTGGCTTTCGCTTTTCAAATGGGATTGTGCAAAGCGCAGTACTTCGCTGTCGCCACGTCGCTACACTAGAGTCATGGAACTGACGCGAGAGCAGATGAAGCATTGTGTGCGCTTGTGGGAGCAGAACGGCCCACTGCTGGAACGTGTGCGCCAAGAGGACATCCGCAACGCCAATACCCAACAATCCATTCTTATGTTTCAAGAATCGTTTCGCATCGCCCTGCGGGATCTTCCTCCTCGTCCCACTTCTGGTCTGGTGGAATGGCAGCGTTACATGATGTTATGGCGGCAGCGTGGTTGACCTGATTGCTGCGGCGTTCCAGTTACAACAGCAAATTGAATCACACGGTTGGCGGTTCTGTTTCATCGGCGGTCTGGCCGTACAGCATTGGGGTGAACCGCGCATGACCAGAGACCTTGATGTGTCCCTATTGGTCGGTTTCGGGACCGAGGCACCTTTTGTCGACGCTCTGCTGCAGCATTACCCTGGCCGCATTTCCGATGCCCGCGCCTTTGCATTGGAACGGCGCATATTATTGCTGCGAACGGAATCGGGCATCGGGATTGACGTCTCCCTTGCCGCACTCCCATTTGAAGAGCGGGCAGTGAATCGATCCATCCATGTGGAGTTCGTGCCCGGTATGAATCTACGGATTTGTTCGGGCGAAGACTTGATCGTAATGAAAATTTTCGCCGGCCGGGAAATTGACCTTCGCGACGTACGTTCCATCATCACCCGTCAAGGCGAGAACAACTTTGATTGGAAGTATGTTGAATCTCAAGTAAGTGAGTTAGCTGAGTTGAAGGAAGATCCGAACATGCTGCCGCTGCTTCGAAAGCTACGGGCCGACGGGTAGCCTTGTGCAAGTTTCATCACGCACAAGGTCGCCATCCAAATCCTACTCCCAACCAAACCGGAAACACCCCACCTTTGCTACTATTGTGATTCGCCATGGTTCTATCTGACGTCGACATTAAGCGCCACCTTGCCGATGGCCGCATTCGCATTTCTCCGGAACTTCCCCCGGAACAGTACGGCAGTTGCTCCGTAGACTTTCGCCTGGGCAACGAATTCAGCGTCTTTGAACATAGCCGCTTTCCTTTCATCGACCTCCGTCACAATACCGGCATCCAAGAGATGATGAAGACCGTCATGGTGGGCCCTGGCGAAGCATTTATTTTGCAGCCGCGTGATTTTGTACTGGCAATCACTGAAGAAACGCTGGAACTTGCCGATGATATTCTTGGGCGGTTAGAAGGCCGATCCAGTTTGGGGCGCATTGGGATTATCGTCCACGGCACTGCGGGACTGTTTGAACCCGGTTGGATGGGCAAGGCAACCTTAGAATTGAGCAACCTGGGTAGAGTACCAGTGGCGCTTTATCCTGGGATGCGAGTATGCTCCTTTACCTTTGAAGAACTAAGTGGACCCTCCTCAATGCCCTATCGTTCGAAGCCTGGGAACAAGTATTCGGGTCAAACCAGCCCCTTGGCGTCGCGATTGGCATCTGAAGTATCGAAATTACCCGAGCAACCGTAGTACTTCAACCCGCCCTCTTCCCATTCTTGCAACGAATGTAGCTTAGAGGCCCAATAAGGTATTACAGTCAGTCCAAACGGAAGCCTGTTTAGGGCCTCTTACCAATTCAGACTTTCCCATATTGTCCATAGAATAGACCTATAGCGTATTTATCAAGCCTTGCAGTTATCAGGACCAAGGCGCATGTTCGATAGGCCGAGGAGCCCTTCGAGTGCGTTTCCAATATAGAGTCCGGCTGATTTGCGTTGTGGCAGTAAAACTCTCAACTCGCAGGAGAGGAAAAAATGACATCCTCAACGATAGCTACGCGTCCGCAGAAAATGCATTTTTCTGAGATTGAAGCGGCCCAGGAACTGGGTTTAAATTTGGATCAGTTCCGGACACTGATTCGTCAGCACATCACTTACGGCCAAGAAGAAGATGGCAACATAACCAACACAGTATTTCAACCTTCGGACCTTCTATTGTTGAAGTTCCTTAGCGGCCCGTTGCGCGAACAGAACGAAGCGCTACGGGCGGCAGCCGAGCAATTGCAAGTTCAACTTGTTTGACTGGGCACTTGTTTGATTGAAGGCTGGGGATGCGATTTGAGCGGCGCATTCCCGGCTTGTCAGAAGGGACCCGCCAGAATTCCCAGAAGCGCCGCTTGGGGTTTGAATCGCAGGGGCAAGCTGTCGTGTTCATAATTCCCAGGGATTCAGGAGCACTACGCCAAGATCGAAGGAATCCTTCACATTGCGGGTAACGATTGTCAGCCCATGTTCCAGAGCGGTAGCGGCGATCATACCGTCGGGCAGGTTCAGAGGTCGACCAGCGAGTTGGCGTTGTCCCTCCAAAACACCCCAAGTGTCCGAAGGCCTTAAGGCGCAGATTCCCATGAAGCGCTACGGAACAAACGAAGAAGTGGCCCGCACGGCCCTATTTCTGGCATGTGAGGACTCGTCGTACTGCACCGGCGGAATCTTTTCCATCGATGGCGGGTACACCGCCGGACCGCCGGATAGAAGCGAAGCGGGCCCATGCATAAGACGTGCTATTCTTTCCGAAGCATGACCACACAACTCGACCCCAGCCCCATCCTCCAAACAGCCTTCGGTTTTTGGTCCTCCAAAGTTCTCCTCACTGCCGTGGAGTTCGGCTTGTTCACCACTCTCGGCAATCGACGCCTTACGGGCTCGGAACTCGGCGCTGAACTTGGACTCCACCCAAGGGCCATCAGCGATTTCTTTGACGCCCTGGTGGCCATGAAGTTTCTCGACCGCGAAGGCGACGGCCCCTCCGCAAAGTATCGCAACACGCCCTCAGGCGAACTGTATCTGTGCAGTGAAAGTCCCCGCTACGTCGGCGGAATACTGGTCATGCTCAACGCTCGGCTTTTCAAATATTGGAACGATCTTCCTGAGGCATTGCGCACGGGCAAGCCGCAGAACGAAGTGAAGCACGGGCAGAAGGGGATTTTCGAGGAGCTTTATTCCGAGCTGCCGAAACTGGAACAGTTCCTTAATTCCATGACCGGCCTTTCCCGCATGAACTTCGAAGCCTTCGCCGAAAAGTTTGATTTCTCAAACTTCAAAACCCTCTGCGACGTGGGTGGGGCCACGGGTCTACTTTGCATTGAGGTGGCCCGGAAGCAGCCACATCTTACGTGCATCTCGTTCGATCTTCCGCCGGTTCAACCAGTGGCCCAAAAACACATTGCCGCCGCCGGGTTCAATGATCGCATCGCAACTGCCGCAGGCGATTTCTTTGCCGATCCCTTGCCCAAGGCCGACCTTATCACCATGGGCATGATCCTCCATGATTGGAATCTGGAAAAGAAGATGCACCTGATCCGAGCCGCCTACAATGCCCTGCCCCCCGGTGGTGCACTGGTGGCCATTGAAGCGCTCATTGATGATGCCCGCCGTGAGAACGCCTTCGGATTACTCATGTCCTTGAACATGCTCATTGAATTCGGCGATGCCTTCGATTATTCCGCTGCTGATTTCCGCATGTGGTGCCAGGAAGCGGGCTTCCAACGTTTTGAAGTGATGCATCTGGCAGGCCCATCCAGCGCTGTCATTGCTTATAAATAAGTCCAGCATGACGCGATCTTTTTTCGCCATCACTGTCCTCACTCTTGCCATTCTCGGATTCATCGTTGCCGGTTGGTGTGGCCTTCATCAAGACGAAGCTCTCTTTTTGAAAGCTATTTATTCCCCCAGCAATTGCCAGTTTTCCATCAAGCACGGCAAAATCGCCTTGATGATTATGCCTTACGTGGGTGCCCTGAAGGCCGCCATTTACACCGTCTATTTAAAGGTGGCACCGGTTACACCGCTTTCGTTGCGCCTGCCCATGATCGTGTTGCTCTGTGGTTTCACCCTGCTGATGATCCGTCTTTGGTGCCGTCTGGCTCGGCTGGAAATTGTCGCTATCGTCATTGCCTTTGCCAGTTTCCATCCAATATTCGTATTGACCATCGTGCTGGATTGGGGTCCGGTGGCCTTGCAATTATTGCTCACCAGCCTTGGCCTTCACGCTTGGCGACGCGGTTGGTACGGGCTGGTTGGCTTGTGCGCCGGGCTGATGATTTGGGATAAAGCGGTGGCCGTGTGGGTGCTCACCGGCGTCACCGTGTCAGCGGCGATTTTTTATCGTCAAGAGCTGCGTAAAGTGCTTGGTTGGCGCTTCTTTACTGGCCTTGTGATTGGTGCGCTTCCCTATCTTTATTACTACTGGAAAATGCGCCAAATCGTCATCGCCACGCAAGCCCACTTAAGTTCCGGAGGGTTGTATGACAAGGTGATGGCCTTGCGCGGCACGCTCGATGGGTCGGCTATGCTTTCGTATCTGTTCCGCACCGATGCGCGGCCCGGTCAGGTGGGATTGCTGATTTTTCTGATGCTCGTAATACTTGCTGCCATCACACATCCACGGCGCATCACCGGCTTCTTTGCACTAGCAATGGCCATCCCGCTTACGCTGATGCTGTTCACTACGGGCGCTGGCGGGTCGGCGCATCATCACATGCTTGTCTGGCCTCTTCTTTCCTGCTTCATCTGCACAGCACTGCAACCATTGCGATGGCCCCGCTGGATTTTCATCGTGACGGCAGCTTGCGTATTGCTTCTGCAAATTGCCGCTTGGCACCCTTACTTTGTTGCCGCAAAATCCAATGGCCCACGCCGCGAATGGACCGATGCATCCACCAAAGTAGTGGCCTACCTTCAGCAGCCAGGTGTTTGCAAAGGCGGAGTCTACGCATTGGACTGGGGATTCAGCGACAACCTGAATGCGTTAGGAGCTGGAAGGTATTTCGTGGATAGCGCAGCCGATCAATGGTGGCTGAATCCATTGCCCGTCAGCGAACAAGCCCGCGCCGTTCAACGAGCGGAAAAGCGCGATGCCTGCCTAATAGAATGGGCCGACGGCGACCCCTTTTTTCCCGGCAGCAAAGACGCCGTCAAATCCCATTTGGAGCATCGGAAACAAATGATTTTCAACGATGGGCACGGGAACCCAAGCATTCGTCTATGGATTGATAGGTAATCCTGCTTGGCTCCTTTCACTGGAGAGGTGCGGCCTCTGGAAGTTGCTCTAGCCTTTCAGCCAACCACCTTGAAACATCCGTAGCTTTGCTCCCATCCTTTGTAATTAAGCCTAAAACAAACTCTTCAGCCTCATCAGTAGTGGCGTTAATCGTAAGACCCATACAACGAATGGCTTCCATGCATGAAGCCCATGCTACTCGCTTGTTGCCATCGGTAAAACAATGATTCATCGCCAAATAAAAAAGAAGGCAACCAGCAAGCAAAGACCCTCCTGGCCGCCTTCGTTGTCTTGATATAGTTCTGCGTTCCAAGCAGCCCCAAGGCTTCCCTCCACGCACCCGGTCTTGGGCGTTGGTGTAGCATCCCCACCAAACCTACTAATCAGTTCACTATGCAAGCCCAAGACGCCGTCGTAAGTGATTAGATGGTCCCATGGCTGCATTATTGTGCTAATCTCACTAACAATTCATTCCATCGTTCATAGATAGCAGCATCCCTTGTTGATTTATAAACAGGATCATTAACATCTTGAATGAACAATAGTCGCTGTCCAGTTTCAGCAGATACAACAACTGCCCTTACGGTGGAATGCCTGAGGTTTAGAGCCGATTCCACTTGCTTTGCCGTGGCTGAAACATGAACCACTGCCCTATCTGTTTTAATCTTTACCTCAAGCTTCCCTGGCTCAAATCCAAGCCCCACTACCTTCCCAATATAATTTGCGATGAAAGGCAACTCGGGAGGAACATCGGAAATGGAGGTGGATGTAAACGAAACTTCTTTTAGCGTAGTGCCGTTTCTATGTAACGCGTAGGTTTGCTTCGCTATACCTTTAGGAAGAGACTGTAGGTACCTCCTCACTCCACTGTTCCTAAGAACCCCCTGCCTTTCGTCATCAATAGCCTCAAGCAGTTCCCTGCCTACTTTTTCCTGGAGAGAAGCAAGAAGCGACGATTCAACGGAGTACGGGTCCGTGAAAGTTATTAGGCTATCAAATCCAGACGACTCCTTTACCAAATCAGTGATTTCAATATCTAACTGCTTGGCCTCTTTCGCAAAACGTCCCACGTTGCTCTCTTCAATGTCATCACTAACCTTATTCGTAGCGATTCTTCGCAAAGAGGCCAGGAGTAACTTTAGTGGCTCTCCGAACGCACTGAGGCTTAAGCGCCCTTCAGCTAGTCCAGGGGCCGTTCCCTCCCATTTTATTTTCAATTCAGTGGGCATTGTTCATGCCCCCATCATACACCCGCTTATCGCTTGAGGAGACCCTGACGGGTCTTACGATTGGTGGGACTCTCGTTGAAACGAAATGCGCCTAGGTGTCCCCTAGAAAATAATCCGCAGCACCGCTTCCGTTTGCCTGCTCAAGTTCGCCTGACCTGAAATGCGCCCAAACTGTCCCAGTGCTCCGAACGTAGTATTAGGTGCGGAAAACACTGGATGGTTGGCCAAGTTAAAAGAGGACGCACGCAAATTCACTTTCAACTTTTCTGAAATCACAAATTGCTTGGTCAGTGTCAGGTTCACGTTGTTCATCCCAGGACTGCGTAACCAGGGGACCCGTTGCCCGACATTGCCGAATGTGAAATCGGCTGGTTGACTGAAAGCGGCAGTGTTGAAGTAAGCACCCAGTCGCTCCGTGATGCTGCCACTGATGCCGCCGTAAGGATCGCCAGTAACATTGGGACGCTGCCCGCCTGCTCCGGTAAGAAACAGCGTATTCTGATTCACTCCAAAACTCAGCGGAAAACCGGCCTGGAAGGTGCTGAACGTCGCCAGGTTCCACTGCCCAAAAATCAAATCCATCGGCTTTGAAACATTGCCCAGGAATGTTCGACCCTTCCCCACAGGCACATCATAGGAAGTGGTTATGGTGAGTCGATGCGGCACGTCAAAGGAAGTAACTGCCCGCTCGACACGACGATCATAATTGTTCTGATACGGCCCCAGATCGCCAATGTTTTTGGAAAAAGTGTAGGACATAATCGTGCTCAGACCATGCCACAAGCGCTGCTCAAATTTGGTTTGGAACGAATGATAAATAGTGTTGCCGAAGGTTGGCAAATTACGAGTGATATTCAAGAATTGCGGATACGGGCGCAGCAATTGCTGACGCTGTACGGTAGGCCCGGCCAATTGGCCTACCGCAATCACTCCCTGGAATGGATTGGGAACCGGGTCTAAAAGGGAACGTCCAAGCGATAGATATTGGGTGGGCACCTGATTGATGTTTTCCGCAATGGCCGTTTGCGGGTCTGTAGTAATGTTGATCCCACGGCTGCCCACATACCCAATTTGAAGAAGGGATTTTGAAAACACTTCTCGTTGCAGGTTTAAGTTCCAAGTGTGCAGCATGGGGGTGCGGTCCCCAGGGTCCACGAAAGATATGTTCTGACCAACCAAAGTGGCCAGGCCTTGCTTGTTCCCTGTGGACGCCGCCAATCCGTTGGGCAATGGGTTGCTCAACCGATCCTTTGGAGTGAAGCCATCTTGCGAAGTGACTACGCTGGTTGTGGTGGAAAATCCAACCGGATCCACTGAACCAACCACTGGGATGTAATGCAACGCATAGCCGCCGCGTAGCACCGTCTTGGGTCGTAACGAATAAGCAAATCCCAGGCGAGGCGCAAAGTTATTGCGATCCGTATTGTAAATGCCCCGTTCAAGCCCACCCTGATTGGCGTAAAGTAACCCGCCCCTCAAATTCAATCCCGCTGCTTTCAGCGGACTGATTGCGGTGCGGTCAAAACCACGAGTGGCCCGGTCGTAACGTTCCGTTCGCGGCGTCTCATATTCATAGCGCAGCCCCAGGTTCAATGTCAGTTTCGATGAAACGCGGTAATCGTCCTGCAGGAAAAATCCCTGGTACTTGTTGAGGATGGACAGGCCCGTATTGTTATCCAGCGATCCACCGCCCAGTCCCATTAAGAACGATGCCATGGGGAAGCCCGTATTGGCCGTCGGAGTCAACGCGGAAGGGCCGTTGGACCAGGCGTTGGAAAATGAGAAATTCCCGCCAGGGTTAGTGTTGCGGAAAAAGTTGCCATACAGGAATCGGATATCTGCCCCAACTTTCAAAACGTGTTTGCCGCGCTGATGCGACACATTCGATTGCAAAAAATACGTGTGTCCAATGTCGCTAATCAAAGGACTATTGGCCAGACCAGTAAAGCCCGTAATGCCAATTGTCGGAAACGCCTTGGCTTGTAGCAGGCCAGTGAATTGTGCAGGAAAGCCCAGCGATGCCAGATCGAAACCGCTGGACCATGGCGCGTTATCTTCCTTGCCCCGGGCGTAACCCATGCGTATATCCAGAGTGGTGTGCGGATTCAATAGAACAGTGTTGCCCCAGGAAAGACCAATATGTGGGCGGTTCACAACGTTCCGCCCTTGCGAGGCAATGCCATTAAAATCAAATGGAAAAACAAGCAGTCCCTTGCCTTGATTAATGCGGAAGAAGGTTGTCCAGGCGGTTGCAAAACGATGATCCAGTTTGACAACAAGCATGTCGTAATTACGGGGCCACTTGCCGGAAAATCCGTAATTTTGAACCCACGGCTGAGTGGCGTTGGGCGCATTACGATTCGCTTGTGGCCAGAACGGCATGATTTTCTGGGCCACCGGATCTTGTCTGGTCTGCGGAATCTGGTTGCCCGCAAACGGCGTCCTGGTGGGGGTTCCGTTGATAGAGCTGGTGGAGAAAGGATCGTAAATTGCCTGCGCTACTTCGGAAAAATCACCGCTGCGCATCTTCACTGTAGGTACGCTCAGAATATTGTCGATCCCATTTCCCTCGCGTGCACCTTCGTAACTGGTGAACCAGAAAGTCCGATTGCGACCATCAAATAGTTTCGGCAACCAGATTGGACCACCCAATGAAAATCCAAATGTGTTGGCACCAAAGGCAGCCAGCGGTCTGCCTTGTCCACGCGCGAAAAACAGATTGGCATCCAACGCGGAGTTGCGGAAAAATTCGTAGGCCGTGCCGTGTAGTGCGTTGGTTCCGCTCTTGATCACAATGTTGGTGAAGCTTCCACCGCTGCGTCCGTATTCAGCCGACAGCGTTCCCATTTCCAGTTTGAACTCCGCTATGGAATCAACCGAAGGCACCCATTGCGAAATATTGACACCACGATTGACGTTCACCGTATTGGCCGCCCCATCTACAAAAACATCAGTGGCGGCCACAGGTGCACCGTTGGCAGAAAAAAAGATGTTGGTGATTGTATCGTTGGGACGCGTATCTTCCCCGTAACGGTTATTTACCACCCCCGGTGTCAACGTAAACATGAACAAGGAACTGCGTCCTTTCAGTGGCAGGTTGTCACGAATCTCCTGACGAATTGCCGTACCCAGCGATGTGGAATCAGTTTCCACTACACCAATATTGGCCACCACACTTACCGTTTCCGCAGTGTCGCCCAACTGCAGCTTGACGTCCTCACGCAGAGTTTGAGTAAGTGCTAAAGCAAGCCCCTTCTGGATGGCCGTGCGGAAGCCTGCTGCCTTCACCGATAGTTGGTAATTGCCCGGTGCAAGAAACTGAAAGATGTAGAATCCTTCGTTGTCCGTTGTGGTCCCACGTTCCACCGCTGTATCAATATTCTTCAGAGTAAGCGCGGCCCCGGGTACCGTCGCCTGGGTTGGATCCGTAATGGTGCCTTGCAGCGTGGATCTAAAATCTTGACCGTTAAGTCCCGCCGTCAACAACAGTGTGAGTAGGGTGATGCGGCGTCCATGCATGGGCGGATACTATCACACGAAGGCCTTGAACTGAAGCCTACAGTAAATCGCTATCGGCGATTTCCCACGCCATATTCCAACTGTCGTTGATATTCAGCCTGGTCGAAGTGACCCCGTGATTCGAAAATCAGTCCGTCAGCATCCATACGCCATTCCTCGAATCCGCTGATGCGAACCCGCTTCCCTTTGCCGCCTGGGCCGGTGTTTGTGCCGGCCAGCGTCCAATGATAAAAAGTCCGTTCTTCTTCAACAAACAATTCATCCATAAATATTTTCATATCAGGGAACGCCGTCATGAACGCTTGCGCCACTGCGGCAATGGCACTTCGCCCCATTGCAGCCGCTCTATCATTGACGCGCAGCGATCCTTCCGGTGAGTAATGCGCGGCCACGCTCGCTGCATTTTGACTGCACCAGGCATTGGTATAGCTTTGTGCGAAATTATTTCTCAAGATAAAACTGCCCTATAAACATAGCGTCAATCCCTGAGGAATAGAAACTCCGCACAGCATCACGCGGAGAACAAACCAGTGGATCACCAAATAAATTGAATGAGGTATTGAACAATACGGGCGCACCAAAAGGCTTGGCCGCAGCATGCAACAATTTCCAATACAGTGGGTTATCCTCGCGCCTCACCGTATGAACGCGCACCAGATCATCACCCAATATCGCTGCGCCAAAACGTTCTTTATATTCCGGCTTCACACGACCAACGGTTGCCAGGAATCGCCCGTTTTCGCCGACTTCAAAATACTTCGCAGCTTCCTCTTCCGGTACAGATGCGGCGAATTTGCGGAAGGGTTCACGATGCTTGATAAACACATTCAGATTCTCTGTAGAGTAAGGGCTCATCGGGCTGGCCAAAATACTTCGATTCCCTAATGCCCGTGGGCCAAACTCCATGCGGCCATGCATCCATGCCACAATACGGTCCTGCGCTAAATCAGCAATGGCCGCTTCAATCGTTTCCTCAGACGTTCCCAGGTAACGGAAGCGCAGCTTGCAATTTTCCACCACCTTCTTAATCTGTTCGGCATTGTACTCCGGCCCCAGATTCAGATCGTGAAACGGGATCCGCTTCTTCTGTCCATAGACACTGTGCCACGCATAAAACAAGGCACCTAACGCCGTTCCAGAATTACCCGCTGCAGGCTGTACAAAAACTCGCTTGAAGTTGCCAGCACGTTCCAGCGCGGCCACCGTTAACGCATTCAAAAACAGTCCACCAGCCAAACATAAATTTTCACCTTTGCCTGCCATGGCTACCACGGTGCGATCAATAAAGTTCTGGAGGCTGGCGGCGATGTTCAGTGCATGTGCCGACGGGAACTTAAGCTGCGCATGCAATCCTTTGGTCGGCCAACCGGAATCATCCAGCGGGAGCGCAGCCGATAGCGCGTCCATATATTCAGGCTCTCCACCAGTGCTCATCCACTGCACCTTGTGTTCTTCCGCTCGTGGCTCATAGCCCAAAAGTTTTGTTACACGACCGTACAATTCACCCGGCGAATCGGGAAAGTATAATTCTTTTTCTGCTTCCAACTGCGTGCCTGTGGCCTTCCAAAGCGCCCCGCAACGGAAATCGCCAGAACGGTCTAGCGTCAATACTGTTGCTTCTTCAAATCCACTGGCGTAATAGGCTGATGCGGCATGGGTCAAGTGATGATCCACCGCCACCACTCTGGCATTCGGAAAACGATGTCGTAAATCTTCCAGAAATTCCGTTTGCGCATTGCGCGCTACCGGGCGGGCAACGGCTACGCAATCCACCTGAAGCGCGCTGATGCCGCCGATTTCCAGGCAGCTTTCAATCGCCTCAACGGGCAACTCCCCTGGTCGCAAACGACGGGCAATTTTCTTCTGTTCAACAGCCGCCAGCAGCACACCATCCCGGGCCAGCGCGGCGGAAGCGTCACTTAGAATAGCTCCAATTCCAAGGATCGTCATAGCGTCAAACTCCCTTCAACCGGGCGATGGAACGCTGGCGGCCAATCGCCGTGAACAAGTGAAATGCACCGGGTCCAACCGCTTGCCCGGTAAGCGCTGCGCGCGATCCGTTGATCAACACTCCTGCCTTAACCCCTTTTTCTGTCGCTAACTTTCGAAGCTCCGCTTCAATGGCTGGTTCAGAAAAATCTGCAGAAGCTTCCAGCCGAACCCCAAGTTCCTTCACCAATTCCCTTGCCCCAGCTTCTTCCAAACGAGCCATAGCCGCTGGTTCCATGGGAAATTCATCCGCAAAATAAGGAAGTCCGCGCGTCGGAAAATCATCCAGAGTCTGGTACCGCGCACGAATAATATCGACGATGCTTTCCAGTTGTGCCATGTCTTCCGGGAAATCCAGCCCGGCAGTTTCCAGACGTTGCTTCACCAGTGGCACCAACTCAGCAATGGGCATGCTGCGTAAGATCTGCCCGTTGAGCCACAAAGCTTTTGGATCAATCGGATCTGCTTCGGTGAAATTAACCACCGCATTCGCCCGGTTGATGCCTTCAAAGCTGAAGATATCCTGAATTTCCTGGCGACTCATCTGTTCCCGATTATCTTTAGGAGACCAACCTAACAGACACAGAAAATTGACATATCCATGGGGCAGAAATCCGTGATCGCGATAGGTGGTGACCGATACCACAGCGCCATGCTTCCTCTTCGATAGCTTGGCCCCATCGGGAGCGATCAGCAGCGGCAAATGCGCGAATTTCGGCATCGCAATACCCAGAGCTTCAAAAATCAGAATGTGTTTGAAGGTGTTCGAAAGATGATCCTGACCGCGGATGATCTGACTGATCTTTAAGTCCGCATCGTCGGCGCAGGAAGCCATGTGGTAAGTGGGCATGGCATTGCTGCGCAACAGCGCAAAGTCTTCAATATCGTCGGCTTCCTTCGATTGGGCACCGTACACTCCATCCTCAAATTTCACGGCACGGCCTTCCCCACGCGGCACCCGGAAGCGCAGAACAAAGGGTTCCCCAGCGGCGGCGCGCGCATCGCTTTCAGCCACGCTCAGTTCGCGCATCCCCGCATTAGCCACCCATTGACCACCTTCGTTTTTCTCTTCCGCATCCACAGAGCCCGTCTGGGCAGGCGTGAAGTCGCGATAAGCGTGGCCTTTTTCAAATATTGCCTGAGCCATCCGCCGATGCAGATCAAGCCGTTCACTTTGGCGATACTGTTCGTCCCATCCCAGGCCCAGCCAGTTCAGCCCTTCGAAAATAGAATTGAGCGAAGCTTCGCTGTTGCGTTCCACATCAGTATCGTCGATACGCAAAATCATGGTGCCGCCGTTACGACGTGCGTACATCCAGTTGAAGATGAAAGTTCTGGCACTACCAATGTGCAGATAACCGGTAGGCGATGGGGCAAAACGTACTCTGAGCATGAAAACTTCAGGATAGCAGGCCCTATTTAGGTTTTATTCATGGGCAACCGATCGGCCGTGGTCACAGCGCCTTCACCATAGGCCAATCGCAACGTGTCCAGTGCCCGCGATAGTGCGGCCTTGGGTGCCGAATTCACCTGATCTTTGCCTTCGCCAAATAAGCAAAGTTGCGGGGAAGATTTATAAAGCGTGCCCGCAGTAAGCATCAGCCCCCGCAGCCGAACACGACGCGCCCAGGCACTTTTTAACGTCGGCTGAAGCTGTGAATAAAAATCAGTTTCCACCGATGTGGGTTCAGGCAGACAAGCAGTGCGGTAGCATTCGTCACGATCCGTGTAAGTGATGGTCAACGTCATTCTACGGATTTCCGAATTTGCCATGCGCAGTCGGCTCATCAGCCGGTCGCACATAGTTTTGAGAGTTTGTAGAATCAGCGGTTCATCCCATACGTCCTCCGCAAATTCATGAGTCTCGCGCCATTGCGGGTCCACTGTTTTGGGCGGACGCACCGGATCTTCATCCACACCCTGAGCGCGACGTTGCAGCAGAATCGCCGCCTTCGGCGGAGTTTGCTGACCCATCGCAGCATGAATCATTTCCAACGGTGCATGCGCCAATTGGCCTACTCGTAAAATGCCCGCCACCTCCAGCGTGGATCGCAGGCTGTAGTTCACACCGGGCAGCAGATTCACGGGCAGCGGCGCTAGAAAGTTTGCCTCATCGCCTTTGGCAACATGAATCAACGCTCCTGGTTTGCGCAGTCGCGATGCAATGCGGGCCACCGTTTTGTTGGCACCATGGCCGACAGAAATGGAAACGCGCAGCCAATCCCATACCGTACGCCGCAATTGAATCACAGTTTCTTCAGGCGTACGCCCCTTCAATTTACCCATGCCGGTAAGGTCCGCCCAAGCGGCACCAACACCCACCGGTTCAACCAGCGGCGTTTCTTCCTGGCATAAACAGAGGATCTGTTTGGAGAACTGCTCGTAACGTTCGAAATGACCGGGCAGCACCAGTAGCGTAGGGCAAAGCCGCCGAGCCCGAGTCATAGTCAGCCCAGGTCGAATCCCGAATCGCCGAGCTTCAACAGAGGATGAAAGCACCACCCCGCGCCGGTCCCCACCGATAACCACCGGTCGACCACGCAAACGTTTATCGGCTGCCTGTTCAATGGAAGCAAAGAAGGCATCACCGTCCCAATGTAGGATGGACCGCATACTGATAGTGTAAATGATTACAGTAGTGGGCGTCGTTGATGGGAGTGCTTCAGAATAGGAACATTCTGGCGGCTGATCAGTTATAATCGACTCAACGTGAATATCGATCTGGCGGAGTTACGACAAATGCACCGTCGACTTCCAAGCGATTTGGCATTGATTATAATCGGGCGGGCGGCGCTTGCACTGGAAAGAAATTCGCACAAATCAGGAGCGAATATTTCTATGGACCTGGAGCGGACCCTGGGTAGTTGCATGCTTTATTGGCCAGCCGCTGATTTAAGCGAGGCTGATCAGCACGACACCAATCGGATTACCGAAGACGGTGCCGAGGCAGTATCTCTTGCCATAGCTCATAGATATCGGGCTTGGCACGTCATCCGCTGCATGCAGCGTGAAGAACACGGGGACTGGCTCCTTGAAGAAACACGTGGAAATCGGCGGCGAGTCATTGCGCTTGAAGTAAGCGGTGTCAATCGAGGCGGCATTGCAGCGCGTCTTTCAGAAAAACTCACGCAAGTTGCTAAAAGCGTGGATGCCGATCAACGATGGGCTGGGGTTGTAGGGTTCGAAGAACCCACTGTCGCCCTTCATTTCACTAAGAGGAAGCCGCATGGATAGTGACACCCTCAACACGCTGGTGAGCAGTGCAATATGGCGGGCTGAGCAACTGGAAACTCACGCCTTCCATTCCTCAGCAACTGCTTGGACGGAAGTCTCCTCGCTTGAGGAAGAGTTGGCGAAAGTGCTACCGCCGACGGGACCAGAAGGACGGATCGCAAGGCGAGGTGCAGTGCGGGCTGCTTTGAAAGCCGGTGACTATGTTCGTGCTCAAGCACTTGCCGAAGGATATCTTTCCGACAGTTCCTCGCCCAAGTCTCTAAAAACGGAGTTACGCAGAATCTTAGAGGCGGACGTTCAAGCCATGGCTAACCAGTTTCGATACGCTGCAAGGCATCATGATCTGCAAGAAGCGCGGGACCTTGCCCGTCGCTTTCGGGAGGCTGGTGCCTTTGGTTTGGCAGCCTGATCAACCGTGGAAACCGTAGCCTTTTATTCTTATAAGGGTGGTGTTGGCCGCTCACTCCTTCTAGCCAACGCGGCACGGTTTTTGGCTTCACTGGGTAAAGGTGTGGTCGCTCTGGACTTCGATTTTGAAGCGCCAGGGCTTCACTATACACTTGGTGGCGGACAAAGCTATCTTGGACTCCCATGTCACGACTCTTTCTTATTCCCCGGCGGCGCAGTTCCATACTTGATCGCCACAGTAGATGGAACCGCAACTCCGCCATCCTTTGAGGAACATCTGTTGTCTGTGCCCGTTCCGACCGATACAAAAGGTTGGCTTCGGCTGATGCCTGCTGGCCCGGCACCACACCAAAGCTACTGGGCTGCATTAAAGGAACTTGGGGACAAGCTTCGGTTGGGTGACCCAAGCGGTCGGGCTTTCATGGCCTTGCTTGATCTTCAGGCTCGCATTGCGGACGAATTGAAGCCAGATTATTTACTGATCGACGCACGTACAGGAGTGACGGAACTGGGGGGTCTTGCAACCACAGTTCTTGCCGATACTGTCGTATGTTTATTCGCAGCAAATCAAGAATCCCTCGACGGAACGCTTACAGTCGTCGAAGCTCTTAAAAGTGCACAGAGACTTGGCAATCAGAAACAGATTCGGGTTGTTCTGGTATTATCGCGGGCCACATCTGGACCAATCGGAGACCAGCGATTCGCCGACGGAGTCAAACGGCTTGTGGGAATGGCTGAAGGGAAACAAAGTCGCAGACAGAAGGAAGTCGTTCTCTTTTCCTTGCCCCACGATGACAAACTGGGAGCCTCAGAAAAGCTTGTCGGCGGCAAAAATAAGGCAAGTGCTTTTTCACCGCTTTACAAGGCCTATTCAGAACTGTTTCAAAATCTTTTTCCCTCTAGCGTCAGAACTCGCAAGGCAAGCGGACGACCTGGAAGCGGTAACGGATATCCAAGGGGGAACTAACGTTTCACAGACAAAGGTACAGACTAGCCGCTCTTTCACTCCCTCCCTACAAAGCTGCCAGCACTTCCGCCGCATGACCTTCTGGCTTCACCTTGGCGAAAATCTTCACCAACTTTCCATCCGGTCCAATCACGAACGTAGTCCGTTCAATGCCCATGTACTTCTTCCCATACATGCTCTTTTCTTTCCAAACACCATAGGCTTCAGCCACGGCATGGTCCGTGTCGCACAACAGAGTGTACGGCAACCCGAACTTGGTCTTAAATTTGGCCTGCGCTTTATTGTCATCTGGCGAAATTCCAACAATCACCGTGTCTTTCTTTCCAAACGTCGGGCCAGCATCGCGGAACTCGCAAGCTTCCTTGGTGCAGCCAGGTGTATCCGCTTTAGGATAGAAAAACAGCACTACCGTTTTCCCCATCAGCGCTTTGAGTTTGAAACTGTTCCCGGCATCATCTGGCAAACTAATTTCCGGGGCCTTCATTCCTTCAGTCAATTCCATAAATCTCCTTTAGCGCCGCCCGTGTCAGGGGTGGCAAATCTGCTTCGTTACGCAAACGGTCCAGATCTTCCGCTTCATCCACATCAAACCACATTGGGCCGATCGCTGTAGACAACCCCACCCGCTGCCAGGCTGCTCGCGTGTCCTCCAAAGTGGATGCCGACGACCATCTTACGGATCGAAAAACTTCCGGTGCAATGCGGCGGCAGGAAATGGCGTAGTAACCACCATCGGCGCACGGGCCGAAAGCTGCATCCTCTGGTAACTCCAGCAAATTCAACAAATGGGATGGCGGCAGCGTGGGGGAATCGGTCCCAATAATCATCGCTTGGGGTCGCCCTTTTAGCAGCGCTTCCTGAATGGCATAGTACATTCGTTCACCCAAGTCGCCGGGGGCTTGCAGCCGATGTGTAACCTGATTCGAAGGCCACGCGTCTGTCTCCACGTCGGTATGAATTTCCACATCAATTACGCTTCGTCGGGTTAGTTCAATAGCTTTTTGGAGAGTATCTCCCACAAAAGCGTAGTGGAGTTTGGCGGCGTTATTTGTACCTATTGTCTTGGCCAATCTGGTTTTTGCCCTGCCCGGGTCAGGAGCTTTTGCGAATAGGATCAAGACGGGCCGCATGTAAGAATTGTAAGATAAATAAGTGACGTAATAAGATCTCAGGAGGCTGCCTCGAAATGAAGGGTTTTAATTTTGCTAGTTTGGCGATGGGAATGTTGTTGGTAAACGGAATGTCCTTAAAAGCGGCAGACGCCGCCAAGGGCAAAGAAGTTTTCGAACAATGTTCGGTTTGCCATAACGCTGATAGCGATGAGAAAAAGATGGGTCCCGGTTTGAAGGGCCTGTTCAAAAAAGCCACCTTGGCTGACGGAAAGACAAAGGTCACTGAAAAAAGTGTCCAGACCAAAATCGACCAAGGCGGTAACGGTATGCCTGGTTACGAAGAAGTGTTGAGCAAGGATGAGAAAACTAATCTCGTGGCTTACTTAAAGACGCTGTAAATACCCGCCGTTGATGTGGTGCGTTCCCCCGCATCAACGGTTTCCCACCACCATAGCGGCGCACAAATGACTGCCCAACCTCAGCCTACATCCTTTCCCCAGGCTATCCAGCTCTCTGACCTGCGCAACGTTGGAAAAGCGACACTTGCTGATTTCGCTGTTCTTGGTATTGAGACCATAGCTCAATTGCGCGAATGCGAACCAGACGTCCTCTTCCTTGAATTGCAACTCCGAACCGGTCAGCATCAGGACCCCTGCGTATGGGATGTTTTTGCTGCAACCATCCACCAGGCTCGTTCCGGCGAAGCAAAAAATTGGTGGGCGTTTACTGCGATTCGGAAAGCTCGTCAAGCCGGAGTCCACTTTCCGCCTAAATAGTAAACCTGCAATACTAGCAGACGTAGCATTACATCTAGATATGCAACTCCAATAGCAATACAAAGATTTTCCAAAAACACTTTTATCTTGACTTTTACCCCTCCTCCCCTTATTCTACATACAAGACACAACTCAACAAAACCCACACACCATGTCATCCCCAGCCGTTCAATTTCAACCCGCAGAAAATACCGATCGTGGACAGCTTTCCGAAGCGGGCATCCGCACTTTTCTAAATATTGCAGAGGCTTGGCAGCTTCCGGTGGAAACTCAGCGAACCTTGCTTGGAAGCCCATCTCAATCCACTTACTTTAAGTACAAAGCGGGGCAAGTGGGCCCTCTTTCGATCGATGTCCTTACTCGTATCTCATTGATTTTAGGAATCTATAAAGGCCTACACATCCTTTACACTGATCCGGCACTGGCAGATCATTGGGTTCGTTTGCCCAATTCCAATCCACTGTTCGGGGGCAAACCAGCCCTTTCTTTAATGACCGATGGTGGCATGGACGGTCTTTATCAAGTCCGACGGCTCATCGATGGCCGTCGAGGAGCGGATCTCACCTGATCTTTCCACCGCTGGTCGACATCCACTGGACAAACACCTGCCGCCTGATTCCTAGTCGATATCCGTCTATCGGTATTCTGGATCAGATTGCCAGCTCCGCTGATCTGGACGTGATGATTGAGTTGGAAAGTTGGACCAACGACCGAATACGCACGGAACTGGGCACTCTGCATCGGCTGCCAAGGTCGGAATGGGTTAACGGAAAAGCATTTTCAAGTGTCATCATGGCTGCTTTTTGCCATGCCCGACCGAGCGGCGGCAGGTTCAATTCCAGGGATCGGGGTGCCTGGTATACGGCGCTAACCCTCGAAACAGCACAAGCGGAAATCGCGTTTCATCGGACAAAAGAGCTAGGGGAAGTCGGAGTTTTTGAAACCTTCGTCCAAATGCGAGCCTACTACTC
The DNA here is from genome assembly GCA_031394025.1 of Acidobacteriota bacterium. Lineage (GTDB taxonomy): Bacteria > Acidobacteriota > Terriglobia > Bryobacterales > Bryobacteraceae > JANXSF01. Next base: position 1,609 of record JANMWO010000531.1, on the reverse strand, counting down.
CGATTTTGAAGGCGAAGTCCACGACGCCCGTCCAGCCATCCCAGCCAACGATCCTTATCACCATTCGGAAAGCTATACTGCTTCTCAGTTGCTGGCAGCAGAGTTACTAGCCGACGGGGCAAACGGCATTGTCTACCGCAGTGTTCGTCATGAAACGGGGGAATGCCTGGCCTGTTTCCGACCCAAAATGGTAGAGAACGTCCGCCCTGGGCCGTTTTACGAATTCCGCTGGGAAGGATTTCCAACTCCACGGATTCGTGCCCTCCGCGTCGGGCATGCCACATAGTCATCATATAATTACCTCAATCCCCTCAACAACTTCCCCCTAAACCGCCCCAAACTCCTTGAAATTGCCCGTCATCCTAAATCCAGGAAGACACCCAATGCCAAAGCCACTGCCTACCCCCAGCCAACGAATCCAATCCATCCTCAACCACCTTGAAATCTTCCACTCCCTCGGCGTGCCCTTCACCCGTGTCCCCCAAGGCCCCGGTCGACAAATGGCTCTGCCGCTTGAGTCGAAGGAAATGGAACAATGGCTTCTGGTGACCGCCCAGGAAAAGCTAGGCTTGCTTCCCACCACCACTCAAATCCGTCAAGCACTGCGCCCTTCCATCGCCTCAGCCACGTTTTGCCAACATCCATCGCGACCCACACCTCTGCGATTCCATCATTCCCAAAACACCCTCTTCGTCGATCTGGGCGATCACGCGAACGTCGTCGCCATCAACGCCGAATGCTAGTCCATTTTGAAGGATTATCACAAACGGATCGTAAAAAAGGCGGGGAAGAAGTCCACTTAACCTGTCGGCTACCGTCTGGATGATGGTGACTCAACCTAGAGAATACATTTGTTGTACATTCCCCCTTGACATTCCGTACAAACAACGCTATTCTTAATCAGTGAGCAACAAGATATCCAATGTCAGGCAAAATCTGTTTGCATTCGCTGCAGCAGCATCCAAGGGGGAGCGCGTGGAATTCGATTATAAGGGAACAACAATCCGTTTAGTTGCAGATTTGAAAGCCTCAAAGCTTTCCAGGATTGAACCCCTGGATATCCTTGCGAAAGGCACTAGCTTTGAAGACTTGGACGCAGCGCTGAAGCAGGTACACGCTACGGAAATGACCAATTGGGACAATCGACCGTTATAATTTGCTCTCATGAAAGCCTATCTGGATACCAACGTAGTTATACGGTTGGCGATTGGGGATTTAATCAAGATCAGTAAAGAAGCGCAACAAGCCATGAATCGCTATGACCTGCTGATTTCACCAATGGTCTTGGTGGAGCTTCAATATGCCTTTGAAATCAAACGCGTTATAAGGCAGGCAGAAGCCATTTTCAAGCACCTGCAGCGGACAATTGATCTACAGATTTGTCAGCTTCCCTTTGAACATATTGCCAGTGCCGCATTGTTGGAATCCTGGACCCAAGATGCTTTTGATCGCATCATTGTCAGCCAAGCACGGTGTGCCCAAAATTCTTTTTTAATCACTGCGGATGAAAAGATTCAGAAGCACTATATGCAGACAATTTGCAGTTAGACAATTTCTTCAATCACCTTGCCCTGAATTTCCGTTAGCCGCTCCTTTCGACCCAAGTGCA
>JANMWO010000523.1:0-6137 GCA_031394025.1 Acidobacteriota bacterium | reverse complement strand
CGTACTATAGCTTCGGCGACCCTACGGAATCATAACTGTAACTTCGCCCGGTGTCACAAACTGAATCACGCCCGCCCACATGCACATCAACTGCGACACATTATCCAATGCCGGTTGATTCCCTAACAACACAGTTACCGCCCCAGGAACCCATGGAGACGGCGTGTTTGGGATGCAGGGCATTGGCGTCAGCACTCCCAGTGCTGCGGTGGTCGCAGCAGCTACCGTGGGATTGGCTATCGACATACATGCCCCAAAAGGCATGATATTCACCATCGGCACATGATCCATAATGTTGGCGTCGGGCATCATGTCCGTCATCACCTTATTTATTGGCAACACAACCAGTGCACTGGGGGCTACCCCGAAACTGCACATCATTTGCGCACCCATGCAAACTTGGTTTGGCATTTTTCGTATTATGTCACAAATCGGCTTGCGACAGAACCCTACTTGCTCTCCAAATACCCTAACGGATTGTCGAAATCGAACCCAAACAATCGCGGATTCTCGCCGATCACCGCTGCCGAAGCAATGTAGAAAACATAGTCGTAAGTTTCTTGCGGAACCTTCTCTTTACCCATCGCCAGCAGATGCCAAAAGTTTCGTTCCCGGGGATTATCCGGCATCTTACGCACCAGCGGCAGTACGCTGCCTTCGCCCCAGTTGTAACACGACATAACCAGAAATCCAGATGCCTTGGCGTCTGTGGTGTACAGAAACTTCAAGTAAGAAGCGGCGGCTTTGGTTGCCCGGTCCCAGTGATGGCGGTCGTCCAAAGGGTCGGGCCTGGGAAGGTCAGTCAATGGGCCCAGTTTGAGTCCGTAATCCAGTGCAGTTTGCGGGATGAATTGCCACATGCCCTTGGCGATGCCACTGCGAGTCGGAGGGCCGCTGATGTAGGCATCGAAATCGCTTTCCTGCAATGCCAGATACATAAACTGCGGCGGTAGATCGCGAGCCAGCATTTCCTTGACGATCGTTGGAATATACCCGTTCTCCTGGGCTCTCTTCACTGCCTTGGCCAGCCTGTTGGAACCTTTCCATTTTGCAATGTAGTTGTTGATCTCCGCCATGAATTCCGGCGGCATTTCCAGTTCGCACTCCCCAAAAATTCTGGCGATTCGCAACACCAGTCGCTGCTGTTCCGTCATTTTCGGGTCATAAACATGCAAGCCGTCCAGGAACTTATCGTAGTTCTTCTCCATCTCTTTGCGACGGTCTTTGTACTTCGAAAGCTCCGCTGCACCTTGCTGCGAATTGGACGCGCGGACCATGGATTCCACTCCCGCAATATCCAAATCCAGTGACTTGATGGTGTAGAACAAAGTCACCGCCATCGCTTTTTGCTGGGACACCTGTTGATGCAGATACCAGGCGTAACCACCCGCTGCAACCACACACAGGCCAAGCACAGCCATCACTCCGCCATACTTACGCTTCTGCTTTTTCTGAACCTCAGCAAATGCATGACGCACCAAAACCGTATGTTCCCCGGCAGGACCAGCAGTGGTCGGATTTTGGAAATAACGCTCAATACTTTTTGTAGTCGCAGGATCTGGTAACACCGTCTTGGCTTGCACGGGCGGTGGCGGAGGAGGAGGTGGTGGTGGCTTTTCAACGTTGAATAAAACGGTTGGACCCTCTATACCCAAACGAATGGAAAGCTCCCCATCAATGGCACTGTTCTGCACCCGCTGGCCATTTACAAAAATTCCGTTGCTGCTGCCAAGATCGGTTACTGACCATTGCCCGTTCCGCAAATTCACTTCCGCATGACGACGGCTCACGAATTCGTTTTTGATGCAGACGTCCGTTTCATCCACCCTACCGATGCAGAACGATTTCTGAAATCGGTGATCGTACGGGCCGGATTCGGTTTGAGCACGAACTCGAACTGAGGGCGTGAATGGTTGTTCACTCATGTCGATTGTAAGGTTCTCGGTATCCCCGATTATAGCGAAGGGGCCACCCAACACTCAGTGCTCTACTATATGCTGGATGGGAGGAACATAGATGAATACCATGACAGTTAAATTGGTAATTACCTGCCTGTTGGCAACTTGCCTGATGGCCCAACAGCAACAAGAGCGCGCTACAACGCGCCAAATGTATTTTGCAGGACTGGATGCGCCCGCAAAAACTCCACTCAAGCCCATACCTGCTGCCGTTAACAGGCCTGTTGTTACGCAGCCCGCTGCACAAAACGTTTCACAGAACGTTTCACAAAACAACAAAGCTCCGTTGGGTTTGAAATACACCTTGCTCAAGAATGTAGGTGGCCAGGATGTGGAAGTGGCATCCAATACCAAATTTCATTCCGGTGAAAAAATTCGTCTCAAAGTTGAAGCCAACGACAATGGCTACCTGTATGTCGTCAATCAGGGCACCAGTGGAACCTGGCAAGTTGTATTTCCGGCCAAGAACATCGCCGATGGGTCGAACCGCGTGGAACCTGGCAAGAGCTACGATCTACCTCAAAAGTCTTCCTGGAAATTTACCGGTCCTGCTGGAACAGAGAAGCTTTTCATCGTATTTTCCAGAGAGCCTGTCAAAGGGTTGGATGAGCTGCTCTACAATTTGCACGACCAAAACAAGAAGCCCGCAGGCTATGCTCAATCTGGCGTGATGATGGCCAAGAATATGGAAATCAGCAATGGGTTAATCGACCAGTTACGCAAGTCAACTTCTCGCGATTTAGTGTTGGCAACGGATGACGATGAGCCTGCTCCAACTGCGCCTCAAACCGGCGGCGGAGTCCGTATAGACCGGGCCGTTTACGTGGTGAACCCGTCAGGAAGTGGAGCCGCTCGGGTAGTGGCCGACGTCTCTCTTATTCATCAATAGACTTACCGAAGCGAAGCCACGCAACGAATGCCGATCACTGGCTTGGCCAATGTAGGCGGCACCTCTGCGGCATTCCACATAACGTCAGGGATTTTGTCCAGGGAATCCTGAAAACTTCCACCGCGCACCATCACCGTATTGGGGTAATCTTTCCCCGGCGAATCCACCCATTCCAACACGTTGCCCACCATTTGAAGTGCCCCATATTGGCTTTTGCCTTCCTCAAACTGCAAGACCGGAACCAACTGCTCAGGTCGACCGGGAGTGCTGACATTGGCGAACTTGGGGTCAACCGCGCCACCCCATGGAAACGCATAGCCAGTGGTTCCCCGGGCAGCTTTCTCCCATTCCTGTGATGTAGGAATGCGCTTTCCCGCCCACTGTGCGTAAGCCTTGGCATCTTGAAACGTAACGTTTACCACTGGGTGGTCGGGCTTTTCTTTGGGAAATTCCGGCGGCAATTTACGCCCGGTCGCCTGGCAGAATTTCGCATATTGAGCGTTGGTGACTTCACACTTGTCAATGAAGTAACTGGGCAATATGACCGACAGTTTGTCGCGACCAAACAAAAATGGACCCTCCGAGACAAGCACCATTCCATCGGGCGGAGTTGGTTGTTTTGGCAAACTCACTGGTGGCAAAGTAGACACTTGCAATTCGGCTTCAGGGGTCTTCGCCTTCATGAACCAAGCACCCAAACCCACCGCCATTAGAACAGCCACGCCCAATGCAATCCACAGTAGCGGCGGCTTACGACCTTCTCCCACCTTTTGCGATATCACCGGCATGGCAGTTGCAGCAACCACCGGCACCGTCGGAACAAATAGTTGCGTGACGGCCTGCGATGCAACAGTAAAAGATGTCGCTCCCCGATCGGGCAAAGTGCGCAATTCATCTTTCACCTGCGCAAAACCTTGCGGACGCTCGGCAACCGTCTTCGCCGCACACCGATTCACTAAGCTGATCAGTTGAGGTGAAGCACCAGCTTCGCGCATGGCCGTCTGATCCAAAGGCTCATTTAAGACTTTATAAAACACCTGCTCATAGGATTCCGCACTGAACGCCCGTCGACCAGTGATCAACTCAAACACCAGCAATCCAAAAGCATACACATCCACTTGCGGTGTAGGAGGTTCGGCTCGAATCTGTTCTGGCGCCATGTAGGGAGGCGTTCCAATGGCAAAGCCTGCTTGCGTCAAAGACGTATTGCCCAGGCGCGCAATGCCGAAATCCATCAGCTTCACTTTGCCATCGTCAGTAAGAAACACGTTGTCCGGTTTCACATCGCGATGCACCACGTCCTTGGAATGAATGTATTCCAGCGCGTTGGCAACGGCTTCCGCCATCTTCAGGCGCGACGCCAAATCACCCAGTGCGCCAGCTTTTAACGCCTTACCCAGATCTTGTCCTTTCAGGTACTCCACTACCAAAAATGGTCGACCGGATTCATCCTCTCCAAAATCGTAGGCGCGAATAATGTTGTCGTGAAATAACCTACCAGCCACTCTGGCTTCTTGCAGAAAACGATTTCGTGCATCCTCGTTGGCTTCTTTCAAAACCTTTAACACCACGGGTCGATCCATCACCGTGTCGCGGGCCAGGAAGACGCTGGCCATTCCGCCGCCCAATTGTTCCTCAAGTTGATATTTGCCGATATGGGTGGGGTCACTCATGGCTTGGATTCCTTTTCACACAAGTCTAACGCAAGGACACACTTGCGGGTCTGAATACCCTCGTCTGTGGCGTTTTCTGCACGGCAAATTACTGATATGCTTAAAATCTACTAATATTAATTTGAACTACCAAAGAAGGCCTAGAAAGTGTTCAAGATTCTCCTCCTCAGTATAGTGGTGCCAGTGCTTGCCGGTGCTAGCGGACTCATCGTATCACGCACTGCAAAGGGTTGGGAATTTACGGAAGCAATTTCGTTGCAAGTGAACGGCAAAGACAAGGTTAGAATCCTTGGGACCGACCTTAAAGCCGACAGGCAATTATCCAAGTTGACGTCTGAAAAGTTGACCAGCATGGTGGTGAAAAACTTTGCGGCAGGCATCCCGGCGTTTTTTGAAACGGGCACACCGCCCCAATATTTGGTTCCGCAGGAAATCCCCAAGAACGCGGCAGCAGACGTTGCGGCGCTTTGGACCGGCGCCAAAATCGGATTCAAGAAATCGTCTTCTGAAAAAGCCTGGACAGAAGTTCCAGTTGAAGAATTCGCCGCCTTTTTGCCGGAAGGGGTGGAAGACTTGGCGGCACTTTGCATTGATGCCAGTGGTCTTGATTTGTTGCGTGGGAAAAATGAGTTAGTCGCCACGCAAATATCATTGCTTTCTGCAGCAGTGCAAAAGTTTGGAACTCAACAGCCCATGGCCAGGGTGGAAGCATACGTTCGCGATGCCATGCAATCGGCGGAAGTGAACTTTGATAACGGTGTGAAAAGTGTGGAATCGCTGGACCGTGGATTGGGATTTGCCCGCTTATCTCAAGAAGCTTATGCGTCACTTGGCGAGCATGATCGATTGAGAAAAGCGCTGACCTTTAAACGGAAGTGGATTGAAAGGCGAGTGGCAATTCTTCGCGCATTGGCCGCAGGGGAAGCCTGGGATGAGTTTTTACTGGCCTACAACGATTTTGAAAAGCACCAGCAATCTTTTGCCGATGTAAAAGCGCTGCAACAAAAAGCCCTGCGAGAGAGCATGAACGGGCACTGGAAATCGGGCAAGTCAAGGTTGGCCGAAAGCGAGTATCGTCCAGCATTTAAAGAATTGCAGTTGGCCAGTTTGCGGCAACCATCCAACGAAGTTTTGCAAAAAGATCTGACCGTCGCCTGGGCAGAATACTCGCGTCAGTTGGCTGTAGCGAAGAAGGGACAACAGAAACAGTTGAGCCTTGGACAGCGCGACGCCATCACCCAGGCTCTGGACTTTGCATCCCGTTACAAAGACCAGGGAAAGCTGGACGATGCGCTAAAGAGCATTGGCATGGCCGAACAAATCGACGCGCAATCGCTGAAGCTGCTGTTGAAAAAAGCGGAGATCCTGCAGTCTCGTGGCGAATTGGGACAAGCCATCACCACGCTAGATCAGTATGACCAACTGGCGGTGGATGATGAACGAAATGTGGGCAACAAGCTACGCAACGAAATTTTGTTTCAATTGAACACCACGTTGGGTGACGTCCATAAGCAGTTGTCCACCAATTGGAGTCAGAAGAATGTTTATCAAACCCGCAAGCTGGCTGGTCAGGCGTTTCACGTAAGCTCCACTGATCCAGAATCGCTCTATTACGCA
>JANMWO010000521.1:0-2061 GCA_031394025.1 Acidobacteriota bacterium | reverse complement strand
AAATGCCGCCAAAGTAGCCATCAGCAGATCTTCGTCCGCAGCGTGACGTTGATCGCGCACACCAGCCGCCCTTCTGATTTGTTCAAAGGTTTGACGCGTGCGATACTGCCAATCCTGATCCATCAACACCAACAGGTCACTCGGCGTGGCTTGCTTGCCGCGACTGTTCAACCGCTCTCCAGAAGACAACGCCGCCGCCATCCTACAACCGTCATACCCCGCGTTTCGCGATTCCGCCTCCACCACTAATCGGGCTAGACGAGGAGGCAGTGGAAGTCGTGCCATTTTGCGTCCAGCAGGACCGAAAGCCCCTAGACGATTCAACAGTTCCCGCGCCGCAGCAATGTTTTCGCCGGGCGGTGCCGCAAGCCACGGCAAGGCGTCAGAGTTCAGGTGCAGTGCATCCAGATCAAGTAACAGTTGCGACAATTCCCGCCGCAACAGTTCCGGCGTATCCTGCGCCGGGCGACGTGCAAAATCCTCAGCAGTGTAAAGATGGATCACCGTTCCCGGCCCGGTTCGCGCAGCACGGCCAGCACGTTGGCGAACCGATGCCTGGCTAATGCGGCTGACACGTAATTCCGGAATACCCGTCCACGGCGAATCAAAGGCCGTACGCGCCAGACCGCTATCGATCACTGTGCTCAATCCGTCAATCGTAATGGAACTTTCAGCGACGTTGGTAGCAAGAATCAGCTTCAGAGAAGTGTTCGGCTCCACCGCTCGATCCTGTTCAGCAGGGGCCAGATCGCCATGCAAGGGCAGCACCAATAAATTACGACTGCGGGCAATAGCTTCCACTGCCCGTTCCGCTTGCCTGATCTCCGCAGCCCCTGGCAGAAATACCAACGTGTTTCCTAAGAGCGGCACCGATTCCAGCGCCGCAACCACCTGATCCTCCAACCTCGCATTGGAGTAGGGAGTCCAACGTTCGGTCAGCGGAAATAATCGACCCTCACTGCGGATCACCTCGCATTGCAGATGATCAGCAATTGGCCCGGCCTCAATCGTTGCCGACATCACCACCAGTTGCAAATCAGGTCGAACCGTACGCTGAAGATGCAGCAGCAGTGCCAACGCCAGATCGGCATCCAGATGGCGTTCATGGAATTCATCCAATACAACAATTCCGACGGCACTCAGCGTTCTGTCCGAATGCATCCTTCGCGTCAAAACGCCTTCTGTCAAAAAGCGAAGCCTAGTGTTAGGACCGGCAACTTCTTCGAAGCGAACCTGATATCCGACAGTTCCTCCAAGTTTTTCCCCCAGCTCCGAAGCCACCCGCCGGGCAGCCATGCGCGCGGCGATGCGTCGCGGTTCCAGAACCCAAACTTCCTTGTTCGTTAGCGTCAAAAGAGCCGGTGGAACACGGGTTGTTTTGCCCGCACCTGGGGCAGCTTCCAGCACCAAATTACGATTTTTCTTCAGAGAATTCAGGATCGGTGCAAGCAATGCATCAATCGGCAAGGTGACAGACACTCATTTCACGTTACACTGAAATGGATATGTCTAGTTCGATTCCAAGCCTTAATCCTCCCCACCGGCTCCTATTTGGACCCGGACCCACTCCCGTTGCGGCGCGAGTGTACCAGGCCATGGCCAAACCAATTGTGGGACATTTGGACCCCTTCTTTTTCCAAATCAACGAAGAGATCCGGCCCTGGTTGCGGATGGTTTATGGCACCGCCAATCCATTCACCATGGTGCTTTCTGGAACTGGTAGTGCCGGAATGGAAGCCGCCGTTTCCAACTTTGTCCATGAAGACACCAAGTTTGTAGTTTTCATAGCAGGCTATTTTGCGGATCGCATTGCCGAAATGGGTCATCGTCAAGGGGCAACGGTAGTTCGCGTTGAAAAACCTTGGGGAGAAACTTTCACCGATGCCGAAGTGCGCGAAGCCATCCTGCGTGAAAAGCCCACCATGGTCGGCTACGTCACTGCGGAAACGTCCACTGGCGTTTGGCAAGGTGGCAATGCTATCTGCCAGGCAGCGCATGAAGTTGGCGCGTTGGTAATTGCCGATTGCGTCACGTCGCTGGGCACCATGCCCATCAACGAGG
>JANMWO010000511.1:0-2961 GCA_031394025.1 Acidobacteriota bacterium | reverse complement strand
TTTGACATTAATTCGAGCCAGGCAATGCGAAGGACCGGCCTTTCCTTTTGGGGCCACTCGATTACGCCTATGCGCCGTGCTGGCCATGAAGTAATGGTAGTCACCCACCACGATATTTGCGTGCCAGGCGGGCATTACGCGGATCACTTCATCGTCAGCCATTTTATTTCGTGGCGATAGGTCGCGCACCTCGCGCAGGTTCACTCCCTGGTGAACAATGTATCTACTGGTTGAAGGATCCCATTGGCGATAGTCTACATTACGAATCAGCGATTGTTCACGCAGCAACTTACCGTTGGTTGCGTCAATCACAAGATGTGTTTCTTCAGGATTCATGCGGAACCAATATCCTTCGTTTTTGTTCCAATGCAATACGTAAAGAGCCTGCCAGGTGGGGGCACCTTCATTGCCATTTCCGGCCACAAAGCGCCACAAGGATTTCCCTGCGTCTTCCTTGGCAAGGCTAATTAAGCTGAGCCCAATGGGCCGTTCCGGAACATCGTGCCAGCCTCCGCGACCAGTCATCACAGCAGGCTTACCGGCGGCAGTCAGTCCGAACATGGATGTGGTGTAGGTGGTGGTACCGTCTTCGGCGATCCAGGCAGTTTTGCCTGTCAACTTATCAATGGCGTGCAAATAGTTCCAGCCCTTTTTGTCTGCTGGATTCCCTTGCAGTGGTTCCACATTCAGTATCCAGTTGCCATAAAGAATGGGCTCATGTTGTTTGTTGAAAGGGTAGGGTTCGCCCCAGGGTGTCCAATTGCGACGCCAGATTTCTTTCCCATCCACAGTCCAGCAGCCCATTTCGCCGCTGCCATTGGTGAACCATACATGCTGGCCATCGGTGATTGGGGAAGGCGTGGTGGAATCACTATAGCTGTACATCATGGGGCTTTTGGTCACCCCTTCTAAATTCACAGTCCACAGAAGTTTGCCTGTTTTGCGATCCAAGGCATGGCCACTGATTTTGGTGCTGAAGCCTTTTTCACCTTCGGTAAAAGTTGTCAGAAATAAGCGATCTTTGGAAACGGCAATGCCGCTTTGTCCTCCGTTTGGCAAAGCAGTTTTCCATAGGATATTTTGATTCCGAGCCACGCTCCAATTGGAGACGGCAGGTTTTCCGGTGGCCTGCCAATTGCCTTGCGGACCTCCTGCTTGGGGCCACTGGGCCAGGCAAGGGGAAAGAATCAGAAGGGAAAATAGAATCCGGGAGTGCACCTCGCTATGTTACCTCGCTATAGTTAAAAGGTAAGTGGGTATTCAGTCACGACCAGTTGCGGCGATCATTTTGTTTGATATTGATGGCACATTGTTACGCCGTTCTGGACCGCATCACAGGCAGGCGTTGGTTTCCGCCATTCGGTTGGTTACTGGAATAGAAACCAGCAATGCTCATATTCCAACGCAGGGAATGCTGGATGGGGATATTTTACGTCGCATGATGGTGGACGCTGGAATGAAGTCAAAGCAAATTGCCTCCGCAATGCCCGCCATTCATGCTGCGGCTCAAAAAGAATACCAGACAACTTGCCCGGATCTGCGTCGCAAAGTTTGCCCAGGAGTACGTCAGTTTTTAGGGAAGTTGAAGCGGGGGAAGGTGGCGGCCGGGCTGGTTACGGGAAATCTTACGGACATTGGCTGGCGCAAGATGGAACAAGCCGGGCTGCGGCATCATTTCACGTTTGGAGCGTTTGCTGACCAGGGTCGCGACCGTGCAACATTGGTCCGGGTGGCTCTTCGACAAGCTAAAAATGATGGTTTTTACACTCGACAGACTCCGGTGGCATTGATAGGCGATCATCCGAACGATGTGAACGCCGCCAAAGCAAATGGAGTGAGGGCGATTGCAGTTTCGACAGGCATGAGTAGCCGGGAAGAATTGGCGTCCCACAATCCGCATCTTATACTGGACAATTTAAGTAGTCTCAATTGGGAAGAATTATTTTCGAAATGAAAACGATGAAGCTGGGAACTGTTTTTTTGATGGCCGGTATGTTTGCCTGCATCACCAAGCCGGATGGTTTGGCACTGGTGGGTGGTGGGCTGTTGGACACCACACAACTACTGCTGATTGATGATTCCATTATCTTGTTGAGAGGGGAATTTGTTCGTGTATCAGGACACAGGTCGGTGACTCCATTGCCTGCTGCGGCAGAAAAAGTGGATATAAAGGGACGCGTGGTTTGCCCCATGCCCGCGAGCATAGACGAATCGCAAATGGACGCCCCGGCGCTGACAATGGAAAAGTTTCTGGAACAAGTGACCAACCGACGTCCACTCATTGTTGGTGTACCAATCGATTCAAGTGCCTGGGAGCGCAGTATTCTGGCTTTGATGCGAGCGCAAAGAGTGGTAATTGCTCCGCAACTTTGGAAGATAAAACCAGGTCCTGATCTGGAACGGGCCAAGAAAAATACTAAGATCCTGCTGGATGAAGAGATCCGAATTATTGTTTTTCCGGGAGCTGCTGCCGAACAGGAAATGGCATTGTTATCCACTGCTGGTTTGGACAATAAACAGTTGGTGCGGGCCTACCTGCAGAACGCCAGCCTGGCTGCTGGATCGAATGCGAGTTTATTGGTGTTATTGGGCAATCCGCTGGATAGTTGGCGGAATATGTTTAAGGTGGAGCGCAAAATGATTTTGGGAAAATGGCAGGCGGGCGCGTAATTGGAAGCACAATCTTTTTCAGTCAAACGAGCCCAGGTGGAGTTTCATAACTTTGCATCGCTGGGGGAACCGGAACGGGCAAAACAAGTCTATGCAGAGGAAAACCATCGCCGCGGGGCGTTGATTCGGAACCATCTGCAATTTACTGGCGGACTTGGCCCATTTCTTGAGATCGGGGCCAATGCCGGACATACCAGTTATATGCTGTGCAATGAATTTGGTGTGGACGGATACGCCCTGGATATTTCTGCCGATTCGCTACGCCACGGCATTGCTTTGCAACAGGAATGG
>JANMWO010000497.1:0-16909 GCA_031394025.1 Acidobacteriota bacterium | reverse complement strand
CCACCGACATGCCGCGACCAGTGAATTTATCCAGCCCAGATGCCACGCTCACATCCTGAAACCTGCCGTTGCCCAGGTTACGATACAACTGATTGGCAATGGCCGGAAAGTATTTCGGATGGCAATAGACGCGGATTCCTTTTGCTGCGTCGCCACAGAAGCGATTGAATTCTGGAGTCCACTTGGCATAGTTCACGACGAACAAATCAAGCAGGCCGTCGTTGTCGAAATCGAACCAGCCAGCGGCTACAGAAAAGTGCTTCGAATCAATTCCCGACGCGGCGGTGATGTCCTCAAACGTACCATCGCCGCGGTTGCGATAGAGGATGTTGCGAAAGGCCCCGGCCACGAAAAGATCGGGATGCCCGTCGTTGTTGAAATCGGCAACGGCAGCACCAATGGAGTAACCGGCCCCGGCCAGGCCTGCTTGCTTGGTGACGTCAGTAAACTTCCAATTGCCATCGTTGCGATATAAGCGATTATTGAATTTATCAGCGGATTTTTGCAGCCCAGGCAGTGCAGCCCCGTTGGTGAAAAAGATATCGGGAAGGCCGTCGTTATTGTAGTCGAACGTGGCAACACCCCCGGCCATGGTCTCCACCATGTGCTTTTGCGGTGTGGGTGAATTTTCAAGAACGAACTGGATTCCCGCCTGTTTGGCCACGTTTTCAAAGTGGATGCCTTGCGCAAAAGCAGTTCCTAAAATAAATAGCTGGGCGCATACAGGCAGGAAGCGAGGCATTGTTTCCCCATCATACCTTGAGCCCTTATTCGTGACGCAAGGCACGTAGCGGGTCCACTCTGGCGGCTCTCCATGCGGGCACTATACTGGCTACAATCACTGAGGCCGCAAGAATCAACAAGGCGCCTACATAGACCAGTGGACCATCGTTCTTCAATTCCGCGATGATGGATTTCATAAGCCGCATGAGGCCCATGGCCAGTACCACGCCGACGACTAAACCCGGAACTGCCAGCCGGACACCTTGGCCCACCACCAATTCCACAAGTTGCCGACGCGAGGCTCCCAATGCCGAACGAATCCCCATCTCCCGCATCCGCCGCGATACGGAATAGCTGACTACAGCGTAGATTCCCACCACTTGAATGAAACGGGCTGTCCGGTTTACCCGTTGGCTATCAGTCAACGATAGAGGCAGAATTGTATTCACAACGCCAAGAAGAATGAAATGGAATTTTTCAGGAAGCACGCCGATCACCTGCATCTGCTGGCCGTCAAGCCTTACTTTGCGGCCGATGATTCCGGCATCGCCGCCAAAGCGTGTCTTCCACATGCCATGGCTGATAAGCATCACCCCATCGCGTCCTGGCAATTCCTGGTCCTTACCAAAGGTGGTGCCCAGAAACGGTTTCACTCCCAGCATGTCAAAGAATTCAGCCGAAACCGCCGCTATTTCCACACGCTCCGGTTCATGGTCCCCGGTCAGTGTCTTGCTAACCACGTCGTAACCGGCCATGGTCTCCACCATCTTCGATTGCCTTCGAAGGTCCTGGAAGTCAGCAGGGCTAAAGGCATGAGGAACCCCGCTCACCTTGTTCAAGCTTTCAGATACACAAGTCGGTCCGGTTCAGGATATTCAATGGGCTGGATGATCCACGCGTTGATATAGCTGAACAGCATTACCGCCCCACCCATTCCCATGGACAGAATGAATACTGGCAACAAGCAGAAAGCAGGGTTCGCCCGCATCACCCGAAAGCCAACTCGCAAGTCTTCCCATAATTGTTGCAAGCTGAATCTCCTTGACCGACGCTTTGACCTACCTAATTCACTTGCACCTGTAAGGCCATGTGCAAGTGGTTGATCGACAATCACTTGGCGTGGGGACACTGTTCGCCGATGGGACGCAGTGTTCACTGTCCAACACTGTAAGTAACCCCCGGAAGCTCTGGCGCATCTCTACTTAAAGATGAAACTGATTGCACTGCTTTGTTTTTTGACTTTGGCGATTTCAGCCCAATCCAGGCCTCAACGCCAGCGCGGGGGGGGCGGTACAAAGCAAAATGGCAACCCCAACGATAAGACAGCCCAGATGGTATTGCCCAGCTTCACCGGCATTCTGAAGTTGATTGACAAGAAATTCATTCTTCTGGAAAGTGAAGATGGCAATACTCAAAAAGTGAACATCACCAAAAAGACAAAATTCTTCAACGGTGAAAAGCAGGTGACACTGGCTGATTTCAAAGAGGGTGTCAAAATATCTGCCGAAGTCCAAATAGCCCCTGACCGATCCTTTGACGGCGTGCACGTCTACTTGGAAAAAAGCCAATAGGTCTGGCCTGTTCCACAGTGTAAACTGGCTAGATGCCTATCTGGGATCGCACTCGCCTCAGCTTCATGATGTTCCTGAATTACGTCATCTGGGGCTCATGGTACGTAACCATTGGAACTTATCTCACCGCTACCCTGAAGTTTTCAGGAACTGAAACCGGTGCCATATTTGGAACCACTGCGCTGGCTTCCATGATCTCTCCATTCTTTGTAGGCATGATTGCCGATCGCTTCTTTTCATCCGAACGAGTTCTTGCCGTATTGCACTTGTTAGGGGCGGTGCTGCTCTACCTAGTGACTACCCAAACCACATTCGGTTCCGTGTACGGAATCATGCTGGCCTACTGCCTTTGCTATTTCCCCACCGTGTCACTAACCAACTCCATCACCTTTCGTCAGATTAAAGATCCAGGAAAAGACTTCCCACTCATTCGAGTCTTCGGCACCATCGGCTGGGTGGTCATTGGATTGATCATCGGTAAACTGGGCGTGGAAGCAACCCATGTGCCCTTCCTGATCGCTGCCGGTGCCTCTTTGCTGATGAGTATTTTCAGCCTGACTTTGCCGCATACGCCGCCTGAAAATAAAGGGGAGACCATCACCGTGCGACGCATTCTCGGCCTAGACGCTTTGGAAATGCTGAAAGACCGTTCCTTTCTAATCTTCGTCATCGCATCCATTCTGGCCTGCATCCCACTAACCTTCTACTTCTCCTTCACCAACGCTTACCTCAATGAACTGAAGGTGAGCAACGCGGCGGGAATCATGGCACTGGGCCAGGTATCGGAAATCGGGATGATGTTGCTGATGCCACTGATTTTCCGCAAAGTCTCCGTCAAATTTATATTGCTGATGGGCCTGGCTGCTTGGACCGTTCGATACGCGTTGCTGGCCTATGGCAATCCCGATGCCGGTATGTGGATGTTCTACCTGGCCATTCTGCTTCACGGTGTCTGTTACGACTTTTTCTTCATGACCGGGCAACTGTATACCGACATGCAGGCACCACCCAAACTGCGCAGCGCCGCGCAAGGCTTGATCATCTTCCTTACCTACGGCGTGGGCATGTTTATCGGGTCCCTACTCTCCGGCACAGCCGTCGATTACTTCAGCAAGACCAGTGGCGGAATCGTCACCCGCGATTGGCAAAGCTTCTGGCTCACCTCTTCTGCTGGTGCCTTTGTGATCCTGATGATGATTGCGCTGTTCTTCCGCTCCAACGCCAAAGTTCAAACAGCGGATTAGTTACAGCCATACAATGCCCCGTGTGTTGCTAGTACATTGGAACGAAGTTGAAGCCAACGAGCGGGCGATCTTGCTGAATCAGGCGGGCGTCTCTGTAGTGGCTATCGTCTCATCCGGTGGCGATACCATGAAGACTCTCAAACAGTCGCCGGGCATTGATGCCTTTGTCATCAGCCTGGAACGAATGCCTTCACACGGCCGAGAAGTGGGCAAGTTTCTACGCGAAGTGAAATCCACCCGCTATCTGCCGTTGATCTACATTGAAAGCCCTTCAGAAGAAAAAACGGCCTTGGTGCGGGATGTGCTTCCCGATGCTATTTTCACCAGTTGGGCACGCCTTGGTAACGTTCTTCAGACGTTGTCCCCGGTCGTTGATCCCATCGTTCCGGGGTTAAACGTCGAATCAGACAAACCGCTGCAAAATAAGTTGGGCCTAGTCGCCAACATGCGCGTTGGCCTTGCTGGAGCCCCTGACGAATTTGAAGAATTATTAGGAGATCTGCCCGAAGGTCTGCGCTTTATTGATCGTGGGAAAGCTGATTTGTGGTTTTGGTTCGTACGCTCTGCTGAAGAGTTGCATACCGAAATGGGATACATGGGTTTGCGTTCTCCACTGTGGATTTGCTGGATGAAAGGGACCTCTGTGAAACTACCCATGATCCGCCGGGCAGCCAACGAAATGGGCCTGGTGGATTACAAAGTTTGTTCCATCAGCGACACTTGGTCGGGCATGATTTTCAAGTTGAAATCCCAATGAACATCCGCCGCATCACACTTTGGATTCCTGCCGTCAGCATGATGATGCTGTCTTTGATCAGCTACATTGATCGCAATACGTTGGCCGTACTGGCGCCGACTATTCTTGAGGAAATGAAGCTGTCCAATGAACAGTACGGCTACATTGTTGCAGCATTTTCCATTCTTTATATGATCGGCAACCCAGTGTGGGGCCGCTGGATTGATCGCTTTGGATTGCGGCTGGGTATGACCACCGCAGTTACCTTCTGGACACTGGCTTCCATGGCCCACGCCTTTGCCCAGGGCATTTGGAGCTTCGGCTTTGCCCGCGCCGCCTTGGGGTTCGGTGAAGGAGCCACCTTCCCCGGTGGATATCGAACCGTTGTGGAAACGCTTCCTGTGGAGAATCGTTCCAAAGGTGTTGCCGTGGCCTACTCTGGTGGATCCTTGGGAGCCGTGATCACACCGTTGATCATTATCCCCATTGCCGCGAAATGGGGCTGGCGTGGAGCGTTCTGGTTCACGGGCATCATTGGGATTATCTGGCTGCTGATCTGGACATTGGTTAATCGACTTCCAGCCATGCGCAAGCCGCGCCAGGCACCGGCAAGGTTGGTTGCACCGCCTCATTTCTTTGATCGCAAAGCCTGGAGCTTTCTGTTCACTTATGCCTTTGGCGCATTCCCCTTGGGATTCGTCCTTTATACGTCGGCACTCTACTTGAAGACGTTGGGATTGTCGCAAGGGGAAATGGCCAAGCTGCTTTGGATTCCCCCTTTCGGCTGGGAACTGGGCTATTTCTTTTGGGGCTGGGTGACGGACCGAACGGTTTCCCGAACTTCGGAAACCATGCCCGTTTTTCGACGCCTGTTTACAGTTCTGACGATCCTCAGCCTGCCCTTGGCCTTCGCCCCTCAAATGCGACCATTGCCATTTCTGATGGCTGAACTATTTCTGGCCATGTTCGTCACCGCAGGCTTCGTCATTGTGGGCGTAAGCTATGCCACCACCATTTACACCGCTGAACATGCGGGCCTGATTGCCGGGCTAGGTGCCGGGTCGTGGTCTGGAGTGGTGGGATTATTGATGCCATTTATCGGCAGATTATTTGATCAACACAATTACGCACTGGCCTTTCAAATTGCGGCGACACTCCCACTGATTGGCTATTTAATCTGGATACTGCTCACGCGTCATGCAAAAACTTGAAGTTTCGTGAGAACCTGAAGTGGAATGAGTCACATTACACCGGAATTTTTGTTCTTAGGATTGCTATGGTACGTGGTTTTTTTATTTTCCACCGTCTGCCACGAAGCGGGTCACGCCTACATGGCTGCCCGGCTGGGAGACATGACTGCCTATTTGGGCGGGCAGGTCTCTCTAAATCCGGTGCCGCACATGCAACGCGAACCCATGGGCATGATTCTGTTCCCCGTACTCACGTACGTCACTGGCGGCTGGATGATGGGCTGGGCATCGGTTCCCATTGATCCTTATTGGACTCTGCGCAACCCCAAGAAGGCATCCCTCGTTTCGCTTGCCGGACCGCTGGCCAACTTCGCTCTGGTGCTGATTTCAGGACTGATCATTCGCATTGGACTTTCCGTGGGATACTTTGCTCCGCCCCATAGCTTCGCCATTGAAAGCCTGATTGTGGGCACTACTCCTGCGGCTGAGGGCATTGCCACCTTTGTCAGTTTAATGTTTGGCCTCAACCTGCTTCTAGGACTTTTTAATTTGGTGCCAGTGCCGCCGCTGGACGGATATTCAGTGATGGGTTTGTTTCTACCGGAACACATGGCCCGGAAGCTGGAAGAATTCCGATTTCAATACAGCCGCTTTTCATTTGTGGGATTGCTCATCGCCTGGAAAGTTTTTGGGGAATATGGGATCGGTCTGTTTTGGAGCGGCGTGTACGTACTTTATGCGGGCTTCGGGCGATAGAACTTATTTGCGGCCTGAGACACAGATTAAATGCGCGCTCTGGTCTAACTTCACATTTTTGAAATCGGCCTTTTCGAAATCGGCTCGCAATCGTTCGGCGGCCTGCTCATCCTGACCTTCCATGGCGACCACCGCCATGCCCCCCTCTCGTAAAACACGCTTCAGTTCCCGGAAGTCTTTCACGGGATCCTTAGCGTATTGCGCTACGTCAATGGAAAATACTTTATCGAAGTAAGGGTAGGCGAAGGGAAGCTTGGTGGCTGGCCCGACGTGCAATTGCATCCTGCCCGACTCCAATAATTTCTTGTTCCGTTTGGACGCAAGGTTGAACATGGATTCAGAATGATCCACGCCCATCACCAGGCCGTTTGTCACTTTTTGGGACACCCGAATCATATCCATGCCGCAGGCATAGCCCACTTCAAGAACATAATCGGCAGGCTGTAAGTTGAGCAGAGAAATCACAAAGCTATTGCGATCCCGGTTCGACTTTTCCATCATACGGGCGACGATGCGTCCGATTGGTCCACGAGGCATTGCCCGCTGTTTTCGTAAAAATGAGGTCAATACCCTATCACTTCCTATAGCCCACTACGGCATCTTCCTACCCTTTCAGCCATGAACATTTTCAGACTAAAAAACGATGGATAGAACAGTGCCTAATTCTAAGTTTATTCCATTTCTGTTCTTTATTCCGCTGATTGGGTTTGGCCAACCAGGTTCCATGGAAGGGTCGCTGTTGAAGCAGCGCGATAGTATTCACAAACAGATTGAATCCATCAGAAAGACCTATCCGGTTGCATTCAATATTACCCGGCTTCCGGCTGAGGAAATGGCAAGGCAACCAATCTGTGGTCCAGTGGAGCCCATTGAGCCCGTGATCTCCCTAGCGTCGTCCAAAGCCGGGGTGTCACCTGATTTGGTGCGGGCGGTGATCCTGCAAGAATCCGCTTTTGACCCTTGTGCCGTATCGCCGAAAGGGGCGCTGGGTTTAATGCAGTTGATGCCACAGACGGCTCGGCAATTGGGGGTGTCCAATCCATTCGACCCAAAACAGAACGTGGAAGCTGGGGCTACTTTGTTGCGACAGTTGATTGATCGCTATGGAGGAGATCTCTCACTGGCACTCAGCGCCTATAACGCCGGACCGGCCCGCGTGGATCGTACCGGGAAGGTGCCCGATATCCTGGAAACCACCAATTACGTGCGGAACATTCTATCTGCCCTTCCAATGCAGTAGTTCGGAATTTTTTGGGACGATATCCTAATGCAGCAAGCCGAGTTTTTGTAATGGCCAGTAGACAAAAACAGCCTTGCCGTAAATGTTGTCCCGTGGAACCAATCCCCACGATCGGCTATCGTTCGATGAACTGCGATGATCGCCCATTGTGTAGTAATGTGCGAGTTCCACTTTTGTTGCAGGGTAGGAAATTTGGTCCCGGTATTCGGCTGGCACGTAAGGTTCTTCAATCTTGACACCGTTCACCAGCACCTGACCCTCAACCACTTCCACCACATCGCCAGGAATCCCAATCACCCGTTTAATGTACGATTTCGACCGGTCATGGGGATAATAGAAAACCACCACGTCGCCTCGTTCCACGGAACTGATGTTGAATTGGTAGACAAACTTGTTGATGAAGATCCTTTCCTGATCTTCCAACACCGGCATCATACTGGTGCCTTCCACCTTCACTGGAGGGTATAGGAACAGGATGATAACAAAAGCCAGCACAACGGATATCATCAGATCTCGGGTTAAAGCGAGTACGATGGGAAGGTAGTTGCGAGTTTCGTTCTCTGGCTTGTCGCTCAATTAGTTCTCCCTTTCAGCTCTTATGATGACAGAAGCATTGCCAGCGGTGTTGATCATTCCCGCTCTAAATGAAGAAGCAGTGATCTGCCAAACGTTAGACGCCATCCCCGCAGGTTTGTACCGATTCGTCATTGTTGCCGACAATGGTTCCACGGATCGCACTGCCGAACTGGCCGCAGGGCGCGGTGCAATCGTTGTCAGTGAACCGGAACGGGGTTACGGGGCGGCTTGCCTCAGAGCTATCTCCACCCTACCTCCCGACATTGAAGTGGTGGTTTTCATGCAGGCTGACAATTCCGAAATTGCCGCAGAAGCCCGAATGTTGTTGGAACCGATTGCGCGCGGCCAAGCCGATTTTGTTCTGGGTTCGCGAGTGTTAGGGAGAGCCGAAGCGGGATCCTTGTTAGCTCATCAACGATTCGGCAATCGAGTAGCCACCGTTTTGATCCGTATCTTTTGGGGACACAACTTTACCGATTTAGGGCCGTTCCGCGCTATTTCCACCAAAAAACTGAAAACGCTGGCAATGCAGGATCGTAACTATGGGTGGACCGTTGAGATGCAAGTGAAAGCTGTTCGCAACAAATTACGCATCCTGGAAATCCCTGTAAGTTACCGACTTCGTGCCGCTGGCGAAAATAAAGTCAGCGGTAATTTCAGAGTCAGCATAATGGCTGGCGTCAAAATCATTTGGGTGATTTTCCGTTTGTGGTGGACTCCATCAACTTCGTGAGTTCCGTCATCGGAACAGCACCTTCGGAAAGCGCCCGCTTATGAAAAGTAGCCAGACTCTGTCCGGGGTTTATCCTCAGCGAACGCTGGCGTAAGTTTTTCCATTCCCGGTAACCCAGGTAGTAAGTTGGCAGTTGGCAGGAAGATAATTTTGCACGTTGCAGTTTGGCCCGGGCTTCCTCCTCTTCCTGAAATGCCCCCTCCATCATTAACTTCATCGCCTCTTGGTCACTCATTCCCAAAGTGTGCAAACGAATATCCAGGATGGTGTTGGCGATCATCCGCAACTGCTGCTTTAGGAATGTCATCCGTAGTTCAGGAGATTTATTCAGATACCCTGCATCCAGCATTTGCTCGGTAATGTAGACTGCCCAACCTTCCACATACGGGCCATTGCCATACACACTACGCAGCAGACGGCGCCATTGCGGCTCCATGTTATTGGCATATTCGGCTTGTACATAATGACCCGGCATTGCCTCATGAAGGGTCAATAATTTCAGACCGTAAATATTGTATTCACGCAGTTTCGATGCAATTCGTTCCTTCGGCCAATCTTTGGGAATGGGTGTTAACCAATAGAAGGCACCACTTGCTGGTTCCAGTGCAGGTGCCGCGTTGAAGCCACCCACTGCATAAATTCCCCGCATGAATTCCGGCGTTTCAATCACCTTCAGGTTGTCCCGACCCGGCAACGCCACCAGGTCCGATTCCTTTACGAAACGACGCGCCCCCTCCAGGTCCGCACGGGTGTCATTAAAATAGCGGTTCACGGAAGATTGCTTGCGGGAAATGAGATCCAGCTTTTTCCTGACGTCGCCCTGCACGTCGCGAGACAAAAATTCCATTTCCTGTTTCACTTGCTTGAACTTGGTTTCCGCCTCAGTCAGTGCACCGCTGGCACTTGTATCCACCACCATGGTGTAAAGAAATTTCTTGGCATACTTATCAGCTCCCAAACGCCAATCCGATGTTTTTTTGGAAAGATCTTTTTCAAGGAAGGATTGAAACGCTTTCAGGGAATCAAGCGCTGTCACTGCTGCCTTGTCATACTTTCCCCGCAACTCTTGGGGACACTGTTTACGAAGTTCCTGGTCAATCAAATCAATGTTGCCATCGTTTTCCTGTCTGGCCACCTGATTCCATATTTCCGGGGAATCGGTAAGGTTTGCTTTGGCCTGTTCCAGAACAGTTGGAATTTTTTCCAGCCTTGCAATCATGCTTTGGAACCGCTTTTCCTTGGGTGCAGATTCCAAAGCATGAAGATTGAACAAAGCGTTCCCAATCATCTCCACATAAATGGTGGGGTTGTGTTTATAGGATTTGATTTCGTTCAGTTCCAACAGGGAAAGTTCCACCAGGTTGCGGATAATCATCCCGTCGGCATCGGCTTCAGGGTCGGCACTATCTTGGGGAATTTTATGTAACTCTTCCTTTGTTGCCATATAAAACTGGCGTTGTTCGGCAAAGCTTTGCTCAGACATATCGTCCAGCAACTGATCCAAC
The DNA here is from genome assembly GCA_031394025.1 of Acidobacteriota bacterium. Lineage (GTDB taxonomy): Bacteria > Acidobacteriota > Terriglobia > Bryobacterales > Bryobacteraceae > JANXSF01. Next base: position 6,635 of record JANMWO010000497.1, on the reverse strand, counting down.
GGAATGCCGTTGTGGGAGTGGTAGCCTGCCGCAGTGGCTGCCGATGGTGAAAAGGCCAGCGACTGGTAAACAAATTGTTCCACCAGCTTACCCATTTCTAATTTCTCATTTTGCCGCCCACAGCTTGTTAGGAAAAGGGTAATTAAAACCAAAATCGCAGATCGCTTCATAAAACTGTTATTGTATTCCGCATGGTAAGTTCCATTTTTAATCGTCGTCAATTTGCAGGCCTTTTAGGGGCGGCTAATCTGGTAAATCAGACCAACGCTCAGACCAAAGAACCAGTGATTGACATCCACCAACATACGCCATACTCGGGCCGGACTGCTGATGAATTGGTGATTCATCAAAGAAAAATGGGCATCACCAAAACCATTCTGCTCCCCGCCGGACAAAAGTATGGGCTTGCTGCAGGGGCCGGAGGGAACGAAGAATGCCTGGAACTGTGCCGACGCTTTCCTCAGGAATATGTCTTTTGCGCCAATGAAATGCCCGATATTCCGCAGTGTCGTGAAGTGATCACCAGGTACTTGAAGATGGGGGCCATTGGGATTGGGGAACAGAAATTTCCAGTGGATTCCGATTCCCCGCACATTCATTTAATTGCCCAGATTGCCCAGGAATTCAACGTGCCTGTTCTGCTGCACTTTCAATACAACACCTATAACCTGCACTTTGACCGCTTCTACAAGATTCTGGAAAAGTATCCGAAAGTGAATTTCATTGGTCACGCCCAGACGTGGTGGGCGAATATTGATCTGGAACAGCAGGAACCGGCGCTCTACCCCAAAGGGAAAGTCAGCCCCGGCGGCATCAGCAGCAGGTATCTAAAAGATTATCCCAACATGTTTGGCGATCTTTCGGCAGGCAGCGGTTTGAACGCTTTAATGCGAGATGAAACGCATGCCCGCCAGTTCTTGAAGCTATACCAGGACAAGCTGATTTACGGGTCCGATTGCAGTGACAAATTCGGCGAAGGGGAAAAGTGTTCCGGCAGCCAGCAGCTATCGGCAGTGCGTCGCTTAGCATCAGATAAGAAAGTGGAACGAAAGTTGCTATACGGAAATGCCGCACGACTATTTCGGATCAGTTAGTGTCCATGTTAAATTGGAATGATCTGGCTCTTAGGGGACCCACAAAGTTTTGCAGACGCTCGATACCTCTTCCATTCCGAACGTCCGCGTCAGGATATCGTCCTCTTTCCTGATCTCACTCGCCTGCCTGATTGCCATTTTATACATCGGTCGAGTGCTTATCATCACGTTGATCATCGCCATTCTTAGCGCCTTCATTTTGGACCCCCTGGTTGGTTTATTTGGACGTCTGCGCATTCCTCGTGCACCGGCCAGCTTCCTGGTTTGCAGTCTGGCACTATTGACCATTTATGGGTCTTTGTTTGGAGCCTACACCCAGATCTCAGTCCTGCTTGAGGAACTGCCCGCTTACACGCAGCGCATCAATGAGCTTACGGATAAGGTGCTGATTGAGATTGAGTCTGCAGAAAAAGCCATTTACCAGGTGGTGGTTCCCAAAAGAGTGCGCGATCAGGATCAGCGAAGTCTGCAAACAAACACGCTGCCGCGCCGTCGAGGAGTAGCTGTGACGCCTTCCCCGATCCTGCCGCCGCCGGTACAAGAAGTGCGCATAAAGACCGAAAAATCACCCATTTTCGACTATTTATACGCGCATATGGAAGATTTTTACAACATTTTATTGATGACATCCTTTGTGCCCTTCCTGGTCTATTTCATGCTCAGTTGGCGCGACCATTTCATCCGCAACGTGATGAAGCTGTTCAAAGGAGAGAATCGCGATTGGGTGGCGCGCTCCATGGAAGATGTAGCTCATGTGGCTCGGGCCTATGTGGTGGGCAATTTCATTTTGGGCATGCTGTTAGCAATTGCCAGCACACTGTTTTTTTGGATCGCCAAAATCCCCTATTGGCCCCTGGTTGGACCGCTCAGCGGGTTTTTTAGCCTTGCTCCCTACATTGGTTTGCCATTAGCATTGATCCCCCCGTTTTTAGCTGGCGTAACCGTGTTCACAAATCTTTCTGCATATCTGGTAATTGGCACCACCGTGGCGTTCCTTCACTTGTTGGCGCTGAACTTGATGTATCCCAAATTGGTCGGCTCCAGGGTGCATCTGAACCCGATTGCCGTCACTTTGGCGCTGATGTTTTGGGGATCACTGTGGGGTGGCATCGGTCTTGTGTTGGCTGTGCCAGTCACCGCCGCCATTAAAGCCGTCTGCGATAACATTCCCTCCGCCGAAGCCTACGGTCGTTTGCTTGGTGACTGAGTTATTCATTGTCTAAATTGATGTGATAAGCTTCCCTCTCAGGGGAACTTTTCATGGTGAATCAAATATCCAGGCGGGCACTGCTCGCATCCACACTTACATTGCCCGTTTGGGCCAAAACGAATCATATCGGCAAAGACCGCATCTCCACCATCACCGACGAAAACGCTACTTCGCCTGCCGAAGCCATCGCTTTTGCCAAGCAGTATGGCTTGCAGTGGGTGGAGTTGCGCAATGTTCCCGGCGCTCCAAATAGCAAGAAGCCACATTATACGCAGCTCACTGAAGCGGAACTGAAGTTGGCGGCAAAAGAGTTCAAAGATGCCGGATTGCGCGTCTCATTCCTCAACAGTGGGATGTTAAAGTTCGGCCTGCCCGGCACGGAACCTGTTCGCCGACGTCCAGAAGCGCCTGAAGCAAGAGAGAAGCGACTGGCCAGTGAACAACGCCAGTTTGACGACCGCATGCAGGAATTGGACCGCAGCATTCGCGCAGCGCACATTCTGAACGTGGATAAAATTCGGATTTTCGCATTCTCGCGGGTGGAAGATCCAATGGCCTTGCTTCCCCGAATCGCCGAGGTTTTTGGACCGATGCTTAAAGTGGCCGAAAGGGAAGGCGTCCAACTGCTCATTGAAAACGAAAATTCCTGCAACGTGGGCACCTGTGCTGAACTGGCTGCCATCATGAAGCTGAATTCGTCAAAAGCTTTCAACTTGAATTGGGACCCGCTCAATGCCTTCCACCTCAAAGAAGAACAGTTCCCATTTGGGTACAAACTGCTCCCGAAGAAGCGCATTCAAAATGTCCAAATCAAAGGCAAGAGCATTTTGGCTGGTCCTGAAAAACTGGATTGGGCCGGAATCTTTAATGCGCTGGAAAAAGATGGATACAGTGGCCAAGTTGGCTTAGAGTGCCATATTTTTGAACGGTTAGTGGAAGCCTCGCACGAATCCATGAAAGAGATTTTACGCGTTTGTGAACACAGGGGCTAAGGCAGCCATGTCCAAATCTGTCCTGGGATATTCGTTGATCGCGTTGTGCGTGGTTGGCCTTGGACTGGCTTTACTATGGCAGCAAAACAAGGGTTCTCATCTGGTGTTGGATGGCTCTATCAAAAAAGTTCGAGTCCAGGAATTAGATCCGAAACGTACCCTTGTCATCTGCGATTTTCGTTTGAATAATCCTGCTGATTTTACGTTTGAAGTGAAGAATATTGACCTGATCCTAACCACTGCCGACGGGGAAACTCTACAAGGTGCCTTTGCCGCCCAAATGGATACGGATCGAATCTTTGATGCCTTTCCAGTGTTGGGGCAACGTTATAACCCTTCGTTGGTTAGTCGCGAGAAAATTGCCCCAGGCAAGTTGGTAGATCGGATGGTGGCTGCTTCCTTCGATGTGGCGCCTGCAATCATCGAAGGGCGCAAGAAGCTGCTGCTGCGCATTGAAGAAATGAATCGTCTGGTTACAGAACTGGTGGAAACGAAATAGATGTTGTGTGGGGCAAGTTGAAACCTGCCCCACTGGGTATTGCGGATTTACTTCTGAGCTACTAGAACTCGCGAAGGATAAAATCCCTGACGTAAGATGCGGTCGCTTTGGATCCTGAAATCCAAATCTTTAATCAGCGCAGGCACACTTTGTTCCACTTGCCGACCCCAGAAAGCTGGAATCAAAGATCCCGCCACGCGGTAAGCGCGGTTGAACATTTCCGTATTCTGGCCAATCAAAACTAGGGCCAATCGTCCCCGATGACGCAGAACCCGGTGGAACTCTTCCAAAACCGCCACCACATCGTCTTGTCCTAACAATTCCAGCAGGTAACAACAAACCACCGAATCAAAGGATTCATCACGAAAGGGAAGTTGGCGCGCGTCCACTGCCTGACAATGTGTGCCAGTCCCTGGAAATTCCCGCCGAACTTGTCGTTGGGTTTTGGCGGCCATGTTGGGGGAAATATCCACGCCAATGTTCTGGCCTCGAGGATTTTTCTCCACCAGCCGCCGAAACATTTCTCCGGAACCGGTGGCCACTTCCAGCACACGCGATCCGTCGGTAATCCCCGCGTCTTCGATCACGCATTTATGCGCCTTCGAATGGAAGAAAAATGTCGATGCCGGATAAATAAACGACACACGGTCATAAACTTTGCGAGTCTGGTCCGCAATCGTCTTTGGAAACCGCTCTGATCTCAGAGCCAATGCCGGAAAATCAACTTGGTTCAAACTCGAGCTCCTTCAACAAGTCAATTAAACAGTGTACGTCCTAACGGCCCAACTTTGGGAAAGATCAGGAATCTCCAGTTGCGTCCGGGTACCATGACCCGGCTTACTGTCGATGTACATTCTGTAATCACCACCGAACAAAACCTTCAACCGCTCATTGACATTACTAACGCCGATGCCCTGTTCAAACAGGTTCTCTAATTTCGATTCGTCAATGCCAACGCCATTATCTTCAATCACTATTTCCAGATTGCCTTCAACCAGCCTACTTCGTAACCAGATGGTTCCGCCATCCAATTTTTTGGCCAGACCATGTTTGATCGAATTTTCTACGATCGGTTGCAGCAACATGCTGGGCACTAAACGGTCTAAGGTCAGAGGGTCAATCTCTTTAATAAATTTCAGCTTCTCGCCAAATCTTACCATCTCAATGGAAAGATAGTCATCAATGAAAGACAACTCATCCCGTAGAGGCGTGACGTTATCATTTTTTCGCAACAATCTTCGTAAGATGCTGGACAGTCTTAAAATGGTGGTTCTGGCCTGTTCCGGATTGGTCCTGACCAACGATGAGATAGAATTCAGGGTGTTAAAAAGGAAGTGCGGGTTGATCTGACTGGTCAAAGCTCGCAAACGAGATTCGTTCAGCAGACGGCTCTGCGCCTCAAGATTCATTTCGTTTCTAGTGTTGTTCCAGATCTTCAGCGGAACGCCGACACAGAAAACCGTGGTCACATAGACGGCGGCAGTGGAAAGCCAGTCATTGTTTTCCCCGCTACCTTGCATTCTGAATAGGAATTTGGGGTCAACCACCAGGCCCAATGTCCCGCGAAGAAACTCGGCAAACAAGATGGTGAGGGCCATGAAAAGTTGGAAGATGGTACTGCCACTTTCCTGCTTACGCCGCATCAACCGGTAAATGGTGACGTCGAAGAAAGGAGAGAATCGCCAAATCTCGTCGGAGTTGGGTGCCACATCGCGCATGAAGCCGCCTAAGACCCCCACACCCGCCAGCAGCACCATGGAAAGGCTCTCACCATGTAGCATGGCTGGCAATGAGATTAGAACGCCTCCGGTGAGGCCTGTGACGTAGCCACCTAGTACACCAGCCAATAAGCTGCCTTCCAGGCTTAAATCGGCTGCTGCGTAATTGTTGTTGGTTAAAATCCTGGCTGCGGCACCTGCCCCAAAGATGGTGGCAAAACCCAGGGCCATCAGCAGCCGTTGTTGCACTGTGCGTTGTTCACGCAGTAGCATACGACAAAACAGGCTGGAACGAAGTAGAATGCTGGCAAGTGAGGCCGAAACGGCAAGCTTCAACAGCAGGTTGACAAGGTGTTGATCAAGCATCGGCCGCTGGGAGATATTATAATAGTTTTTTAGGCACTCCCTCACAATCTCTTTATTTTCATGAACAATACTGGCGCTTTTCGACTGGAAAAAGTGGCGGAAGCAGATTTCCCCACCCAGTTTGGTCAATTCCGTATCTACGGTTTTGTTGGCCACTACCCGAACAAGACGGAAGAATCTGTGGTTTTACGCATGGGTGACCCCACCTCTACCGAACCACCACTGGTCCGCATTCATTCCCAATGCCTCACTGGCGATGTTTTTCACAGCTTGCGTTGTGACTGCCGTGCGCAGTTGGAAATGGCCCTGGAAATGATCTCTGCCGTAGGGCTAGGCATCATCATCTATGAGCACCAGGAAGGCCGTGGCATTGGGCTAATGAACAAACTGAAGGCATATCAGTTGCAAGACGCCGGTGCCGATACCGTGGAAGCCAACCATCTGTTGGGCTTTGAAGCGGACTTGCGCGATTACCAACTGCCCACTTCCATCCTCAACGCTTTAGGCGTTAAGCGTTTGAAATTGCTTTCCAACAATCCCGAAAAAATTGATGCCATCACCAAAGCTGGAATCGAAGTCACGGAACGGGTGCCCTGCCTGATTGAACCGCAGGAACATACGGGCCTTTATTTACGCACGAAAAAAGAAAAAATGGGGCATCTGCTGGGCTAGCTTAATGTCCGCAGAAATACTGTAGGTTGACTTCGAACTTCCTGGTGGATTAACTTCATGAAGACTGAGTATGCAAAAATCAGG
>JANMWO010000478.1:0-12198 GCA_031394025.1 Acidobacteriota bacterium | reverse complement strand
CTGGGACGCAGTATCCAAAGTTAGGGCCAGTGGTGACGGCAGGCGGGTTGTTGTTCACAGGCACTCGCGACAAAAAAGTACGCGCCTTCGACGTGGATTCCGGCAAGCTTCTTTGGGAAATGGAGCTGGAAGCAGCACTGGAAGGCATTCCAGCAGTGTATGAAGTGGGCGGGAAGCAGTTCATTGTTTTCTGTGCAGCAGCTCAAGTAGGGCTGACACCGGCTACACAAGAAAAGATCCGCGGGGCTTATGTTGCGTTCGCCTTGCCCTAGTGGTTTTTGTGGCCGCCGGTGAAGTGGCCGGAGTTTTAATTGCATTGGCGTTGGGCAGGGCTGCTGCAAGATTTGCTCTATGGAGTGTCGCCGTCTGACCCAGTAGTGCTGCTCGGCGTGTCTGCCCTGGTATTTTGCGTCGCCGTGATAGCGTCCTTTATCCCAGCCTGGATTTTCAAGCGGATTAAGTTTTCTTAAATCCTGCGTGAGAAAAAAATAACAAAGATTTCTGTTCCGCAGGTTGGTGCCGCTTGTCCTACTCAATATGCAACCACTCAAAGCGGCTAATTCTCTATTGAGCCGTCTCCAAATCGTAGCTGGGATCGTGCTCATTGCGGTACCAGGCTATTCGCAGTATTACTCAAACGACATCACTCCCCCTTCTGCAAACTCCGGGAAGCTCCAAGGCGCATCCCAGGGCAAGCAAGTCGGCGGAGGCAGCAACAATCATGCTTATTTGCTCAGCGGAAATGCGCTTTCAGCCGTTGACTTACATCCAGCCACGGGCTATTACAGCTCCATGGCGACCTCAACCGATGGCACGGACCAGTGCGGTTACAGTGGCTCTTCACTGGGTGGCATCCATGCCATGAAATGGTCTGGCTCATCGTCTTCAGCGGTGGATCTGCACCCAAGCGGTTACAACTTTTCTTATTGCACAAGCGTGGATAACGGGCAGCAGGGCGGATTTGCTGAACAGCAATCTTACTTTATAGCTGCGTCCCACGCCATGCTGTGGAATGGCACGCCCGTCGCGATTGATCTGCATCCGCTTGCTTACACATTCTCCCGCGTAATGGGAATCAAAAGCGGGCAGCAAGTAGGTTACGGTTCAACAGTAGTTTATACATATGGCGAATATCCTACGGGAATTCACCAGACCAGTCAGGCACTGTTGTGGAATGGAACAGCGGCAAGCTATGTCGTACTTCATCCTGCGGCTAACTTTACTGCATCGGAAGCGCTGTCCACTAACGGCACGCAGCAAGGTGGTTGGGGTTACAACTTAACCAATGGTGGCAGGCACGGATTGTTATGGTCGGGTACTTCCACCAGCGCCGTTGACTTGCATCCAACCGGTTTCACTGATTCCGCAGTGACTGCTATCACTGCAACCAAGCAAGTGGGTGAAGGTTGGGTAGGCGTCCCTGGAGCCTTCGGATCAGTTCGCCACGCACTGTTGTGGTCAGGTGCGGCTAACACCGTGGTTGACTTGAACCAATATTTACCTGCCGGTTACACACACGCAGTGGCTACTGGAATTGATGCGAATGACAACGTGGTGGGCTTCGCCTACAATACTCTGGCGTATGGCCTGGCCATTGGTGCCGATGCCATTGCTGTTGTCTTCGCCCCTGGGCAAGCACCCGCAGGATCACTCGCCTCGCTCACTTTGAGCAGCACAAATCCTGCTCCCGATTCAACGGTTCAAGCTACCATCAGCCTAAGCAGTGCCGCTCCAGCAGCCGGTGTAACTTTGACCTTCCTCAGCACCAATCTGACCATGATGGCAACGCCTGCTTCAGTCACTATTCCCCAGGGGCAGACCAGCATCACAGTGTCACTACCGGTGTTGGGCAGCACGCTCACTATTCCCACAGCGGCGAAGTTGTTTGTATCGGATGGCGCTGCTAGCAGAAACGTATTGCTGACCATTACACCCGTCGTGAAAATCTCGTCACTCACTGGAAATCCAGTGGAGGGCGGTTTAACTGGCTACGGAACCTTCGTTCTGAACATTCCTGCGCAAGTGGGTACCACTATCAGTCTGACCAGCAGCAATCCAGCGCTACTGCAAGTTCCGGCGACAGTTGCTGTATATCAGGGCTACACAACGATGACTTTTGCGGTCACCACTAACTTGGTTACGGCCATTACATCAGTGCCTGTGACGGCTACAGTGAACGGAACATCGGCCACTGGTACCTTTACGTTGAACCCCGGTCCAGTCATTTCGGTTTCATCCATCAACGCGGCCCCTTCTGTGGTTGGCGGACAACCGATTAACGGCAGCGTTATATTAAACAATTACGCACGTGGTGCAGGGGGTGTCACCGTGGCGCTTTCCAGCGGTGATCCTTCAGTGCAGTTGCCAGCAACAGTGCTGGTTCCTTTTGGCTCATTTGTGGGCTATTTTTCGGGAAGCACCAGCGTGGTACCAGCCACCAGAACCGCAGCAATCAATGCATCGTTCAATGGATCGCTAGTAACCTCTAACGTGACCCTGGCTCCAATCCCCAGCGTGACAATCTTACTCGCTGATTACAAGCCCTCGCTGCAGTTGCTTAAGGTAGATGCAACCACGTCCTACCCCAACAGCACACTGACCTTCGGTTCCAACGGCGTGGCTTTCGCCACCATGCAATTCAAGCTAGGTATATTTTCAGGTTCCATCCTGATACCCACAGCACCAACCACGATCACGGTTTGGAACTCGAATGGTGGCCAAGCTTCAGCACCAGTGACCATCAGCGTCTCAGGTGGTGGCGTCGGCGGCGGCGGTGGTGGTGGCGGCTCAACGACTGGTCCCTTTAAGATCACAATCAGCAAGACTGGAAAGGGAACAGTAACGGCCAACCCGGCAGCGGCGACTTATGCCAGCGGGACCGTGGTGGTGTTGACGGCAACTCCTGACCCAGGTTCGCCTTGGGTAGGCTGGCTTGGAGCTTGCACTGGGACGGCAACCACGTGCACGCTGACAATGAATAGTGACAAGTCAGTGACAGCAAACTTCAAGTAAGCTCGGCTGACCGTACAAGCCCCGGATTCGGAGATCCGAATCCGGGGCTTGTGTTTTAAATAGTCTGCCATATGTAAGGACTTTCATCTGAATGCAGATTGAACTTCATCCACATTTCTGAAACAATGCGACAACAAGCAAAGATTTCGGAGAGGTGAAAATGAAACGCGAAGCCAGCGGGACTGCGGCATTATTCATGGCCATGTATCTGGTATTCCAGAGTGGACAGGGGCGTCCAGTGGCGTCGCAATCTGGCACACGCAATACGAATCGCGCTGCTGCTGTTGTTGAAGCAAAAAAAGAAAATGTTGAAAATAAGAAAGACGAAGCAAAAGCATTTCAACTGATGGGCCCTTGGCTGGCGACGCGATCCTTTTTTGGTCTCCCATCCCCTGATAATAAACAGTACGTCAATGGACTTTTATCGCTAGAAGAAAAGGCGCCAGTGCAAAATCCCGATGCCATTCGGGAACTTCTGGGGATAGACGGGACAAAGACAATTCACGCATTGGTAGCTACAGTTGCCGACCCTGCCCATACACGATTACAGCTTTTTTTTGATCAGCAGATTCAGGCATTGCAACGGGCTGCTGCGGCCCAGGATTGGGAGTTTGCAGGCCAATGGCTTCCGCCAACCTTCAACTACGAACATGCAGCAGGAGATCTGAAGTCGCGCCTGGAGGCTCGGCTTTTATTGGAGCAACAAGAAGCACAGCCGGGTATTTTGATTTTCCGCCGTCCGCCGACCGATAGATTTCCCAAAGAGGCACTGTTCATTTTTCTGGTTCCTGAAGCACCCACCAGCGGAGTCTCTGCATTGCCGTTTCATGTTGCTATGAAATTGGCGGCGGCATCGCGAAAGGATAGCAAGATCGGCCTGCTTGCTCCCAGTTTTTCTGGTTCGTTTGAATCGCTGTCACGCTTGGTAATGCCCTGGAAAAGCGTTCTTCATGAGCAAGTATTTGGAGGATCAGTTTCCAGTACGAAATATGCCGAAGCTTTTCGAAACGATACAGGTTTGGGTTTTTCAAGCGGCATCGCCAGTTCCGATCAATTTGTAAAAGCACTTTTAGATACCCTCAAGGACTATGGCACAAGCTGCAATGAAGTGGCTATTCTGACGGAAGATGAAACAGCATACGGCCACACTGCGGGAACAAACGCTGCTTCCACGCAAGGCGTTGGCTATTGTGATCCTTCTCAGTTTCCTGTATTTCGATTCCCTCGTGATATTGCGCATCTTCGGAACACGTATCAGGAAACCTTGGCATCCACAGGGAACAAGAATACGCAGTCTGCTCCTTCTATTGATTTCACGTTGAAGGACCCGAGTCACGGTGAAGATGGGGTTCCAGTATTTTCCTCAACTCACACACCCATTGAACAAAGTGCGGTGCTGACTTCTATCACCAGCGAATTTCGTCGTCGTGGAACGCGGCTGGTCTATATTGTTTCCACTAACATTTTGGATACCGTATTCCTAGCTCGACTCATCCACAGCGAATCACCGAATACTCGCATTCTGGTTGGTGACCCCGACTTACTTTTTCTGCCCGCAGGCGTGCGTGATTCCTTAGTTGGTACTTTATTTCTTTCCACGTATCCAATGTTTTTACAAGGTGAAGAATGGTTGTCCCGCAACCCCAGCCTTTTTTCATCAGAGACCGCCCAAGGGCTGTTTAATGTTACTCAACTTCTGCTTTTAGAAATGGGACATGGGGCCAAAGACAATGAACCCCAACTGGCCTCTTACCGACCTCTGAACTTACTTCGCGATGCAAGGAACAAGCCGTTAGATCCATACCAGCGTCCAGGAGTCTGGCTGCTGATGCTGACCCGTTCCGGGTTGGCACCAATTGATTGGTTCCCATTTGAGGGAACGCTGACTTGGATGCAAAGTGTTACGGGCACCAGCGAACCAAGTCCGGTCATTGATAGTACCGCTAAGCCATCCGTGTCCTGGAGATCCGCTGCGTACACCATGTTGTTGCTGGGCATCCTGACAATGTCCCTGCTAGCTGTGGCTTATCAGTTGAATATCCAATCGCCAAACACCTTGTGGCAACTGAATTTGCGAACAATGCAAAGAGGACAATTTCTTGCACTAACCGGTGGAGCACTTTCTGTGAGTGCTCTGGATTGGGTTCTTGGCTTACCTGCGCTCTATGTGCCGCAGTGGCAATGGTTGGCAATCTTATTGGTTTGGATGGCCGGTGCCAGTCTTTGCTTTGCTATTTACTGTGGGAAAATCGCGTACTTTTCAACCAAGTACCATGCGTCAAGTGTCTGCCAGGACAATGACAAACTATCTTTGGGGAACCTGCTTTTATATATGGTTCCAACTGCTTTTTTCTACCAGTATCTGGTGTTTGCCTGGTGGCTGGCTTGTTACCATCCCTGGAAACCCATTCGAGCCTCCCTGTTCCGCATCCGGTCATTGGATCTGTTCACAAATGCTTCAGCATCTCTGCCTTTTGTGGGCCTATGTACGGTCTACATCGTATTCTTCCTTTGGCTACTTTGGCGCTACAGTCGGCATTACAATCCGCATCCAGTGATCTGGTTTCCGAAAGGGAGTGGGACACGATTCCGCGAAATGACGGAAGGTTATTACTATGCAGAAGCGTTTCTAAGTGCCCCCCTGCTTCACGTAAACCTGAAGTCTCACGTGTGGCGACTAGTGGCTGCGTTATTGCCAGCTTGCCTTTTTGCAGGAGTGCTTTGGGGCAGTTTATCTGCGTTTGAAATTCATGCCTATAACTTTGCTCTGGGGTGGGCTGTCGCAATTTTGGTTCTCCTGCTGGCGGTGACTTGTTATGACCTCTGCCTATTTTGGATTGGCCTGAAACGGTTTTTAAGTGGACTGGAAACACCGGCTATGCAAGACGCGGTAGATAGGGTCACCAAACATTGGCATAAGCGTTCCGTGTTGACACTGGGAGCAGTATCCCCGCAACGCGATGCACGATTGCAAATGGAAGAAAGGCTGGATGACATCCCCATTTCTGATCCGGATTGCTCCTTCGAAATCAGAGTTTCTTCACGCATGCTGGAATGCCTGAATCGACCTGATTACGCCCGCGATGAAGATTTTTGCGCACTACAGTTCTGCCGATTTCTAATTCACGCCGTAGGTCAGGCACAACGAATGACTTGGGTTGTATCACTTTGCTTTGTTATGTTGGCACTTACTTTGAACAGTTACTCACCGCGCGGGCCGGTATTGATTGGTCAGGTGATTGTGGTTTGCTTTGTGATTGTCAGCAGTATTGTGGTTTGGGTGTTGAGCGGAATGGAACGCGACGTTACGCTAAGCCGCATGACACGTTCCGACGCCGGGGCTTTAGGTTGGGAGTTTTGGCTTCGACTGGGTGGCCTGGGCGTGTTGCCGTTTATCAGCGTACTGGCGGGATTATTTCCGGGCATTTCTGGATTCCTAAGTTCGTTTGTAGCACCAAACCTGGATAGCGTGCTGCGCTAAGAGTTAATCTAAAGGGATGAGATGGCTGGCCGTAATCGTTCTATGTTTTCCTTGGACCGCTTTGCCTTGCTCACTCACCATAGCGGCGGCCAGCGATTTGGCACCATTACGCGATCGCTTCTTGCAGCAGTTCCAAAAAACAAACCGGTGCCAAATAGTTTTTACCTTTTCGTCCTCGGGCCAGCTAGCGACGCAGATTGAGCAAGGTGCTCCTTTTGATTTGTACTTGTCCGCCAGTGAAGATTTTGTACGTAAGTTGGCTACCCGTTCCTTGATTGAACCGGAATCTATTGTGGTGTTTGCTCGCGGTCGATTGGGGATTTGGGCTCCTGGCCGCAGTTCGGTCCGTCTGGAAGAATTGACTCAACCCAAATATAAAAAAATCGCCATAGCAAATCCAGCCCATGCTCCCTATGGGATGGCGGCACGGCAGGCACTGGATGCTGCGGGTTTGGGGGATAGATTCGCGGACAAGTTAGTATTGGGTGAAAACGTCAGGCAGGCACTGCAATTTGCTGAAACCGAAAACGTCGATGCGGTGATCACGGCATGGAGTTTACTTGCAGCCAAACCAGGGGCTAGCCTGATTGATGCCAAGTTGCATAAAGAAATCAGGCAAACGCTGGGGATTGTCCGGTCATCCAAAAACAAAGTGGCGGCCAAGGAATTTGCTGACTGGTTGTCCAATGGCGACGGTAGAATGCTACTGTTGACGGCGGGATTCTACTAGGTATCTATCAAAATTGCTAAGTATCTAGCACAAGTTGATACCCCGGATCGATCTCTTGCGATGCAAGAAGAATCTCATGGATGTCATATGGGTGCGTCGAATTCCCAATATTATGCACCACCTGAAACAGATGCTCAAACCCTTGGGCATTGTCGATATCCATGTCCACCTGCCAGTTTGTCTGGTCGCTATTGGCTGAAAACGTGAGCTGTAAATTACCGAAATGATCGGTCGTCTTATAGCTATCCACAATGATGAAATTCGCAGATGGCTTGTGGAGTGAGCTATCTACTGGATGAAAGATTTCGTCAGCCACACTGTGCATTGTTTCCGAATGTAAGTCCGGGTCAACCGCCGCAAAGAAGCGATCACCCCGAAGTTCGGTAAGCGTCTGAATGTAGGACAGGACATTGCGGTTATTTGCAAGACGCGTATGCGAAGACTTCGCAATCAGGTTGAGAAAACCGGCACGTCTGACGTCGTCTAAAGCATCATAAAGAGCCACCCCGCTTTTCGCATCGAACCCCAAGACTTTGTCGCTGTTGTTCAGTAGCGCCTGGGCAGCAGTGGAAAGCGCCGTGAAAGCTGGAAACTTTACTTTGGCGACTTTGTTACGGTCTACGGGCAGAATGAAAGTTTTTTGAGTTACAGCACCACTCTTGATGTTCACGAATTGACTTACCAGTTGGTAAGACGGCGCGTCTATTTCAACCTGGTAAGTCCCTTGGGGGGCTTCGTTCAAATCTGGGATGATAAATGCTCTCGACGCATCCACAGCGCGGACCCTGCGGTCATCGGAAAGTGTCAGATGACGAAGGAAGATGTCCACCTTCTCGTCAAGGAAATTTCCAGATACATCAAGGAGAGTAAGTTCCAATCGACCGTTTGGCATAGGGGGGCCTCCAAACTCTTGCGCTATTTGACAATTGCTCTATTTGACAATTGCTCTATTTCACAATTGCTCTATTTCACAAGAATATTAACTGACGCTATCACATTTTCCCATTCCAGTTGCAGCTTCGCCTTGTCGCCACCAGTGGAAGAGAGCGTCATGGCATAAGTTTCAATCGGGGCCGACGGTTTGGACATAGTCATCTTCACCCGACCCAGGTCATTGTCTTTCTTATACGACAAACCCCATTGCCCGGTTTCTTTGCTGACAATCAGTTGCCAGGTATCGTCGTTTACCAGTGCGAATAGCGTGTAATCGCCTTTGGGAACTGTGAGTCCATTGATGATCAGGTCGGCTTCAGTATGCAGAAGAGTAGCCGAATTTGCACCAGCGCGCCAGACAGGATAGTTCGGATCCTGTGCAATGCGCCCACCGTCACCAAACATCTTACGACCTTTCAGTGAAGGCGCTGAATATTTAATAGAAATGGCTTTTCCATTCACCGTAACGGAAGTGGTAGCCGGTGGACTCAGTGGTTGCTTCTTTTGTGCTTGAGCCCAAACGGGAGTAAGACTGAGGGCTATTGCCGCCATGGTTGCAAGGGAAAGTGTTTGTGTCATTTCAGTTTATTTTAGCAGGGCACTGAAAACTACGCCGAAAGGCAAGATCACCTGATTTCACCGTGCTAAACTTGCCCCGTGAACCTTTCCCAACTTGATTCTACTTTCAAAACTCTTCTGGGCCTATCCAAAAGCCCGGTCTCAGTAACTTACATGGATTCCATGCCCGCTGGAGGCCAAGAATTCCAGGGAAGTGTTCCCAGTGGATGTACATTTTGGAAGATGGCACAACAGGGACAGGTGGTTACCACCCACGCCAAAGATCATTACAACTGCCCCATTGGAAGCTATACCCACAACGTGCCGCTTCCTGCAGATCGTGAAGGGGAATTGATGGGCACACTGCAATTGATGACCAGCATTGGGTACTTGAAAATGGAAGAAGTCCCAGAACTTTTCCGGCTTGATTCCACTCCCGCTTCGGTGACCTATTCGCCATTAGGATTAGCTCCAGCCAACCCCAGCGTGGTGATATTCACTGGTCAGCCAGCCAGCATAATGCTGTTGGTTGAAGCAGCTAACCGGGCAGGAGTTTTGTCCAATCTTCCATTGCTGGCGCGACCCACCTGCATGGCGTTACCAGCAGCTCTAAAGAATGGAGTTGTGACCAGCGGAGCTTGTTCCGGGAATCGTGTTTATAACGATCTGCCTGCCGACGAAATGTATGCCGTAGTTCCCGGTGACGCCCTGGAAAGAGTGGCGGCGGAATTAGCAACCATTGTCGACGCCGGGGCGAAGCTGAACGAATATCATTCCATCCGCAAACAGCAGTTGACCGCTTAGGATCGCACGTGGCAAATCCGTTAACCAACAAAAATATTCTGATTACTGGTGCGGGCCGCGGTATTGGCAAAAGGCTGGCCATGGGGCTGGCTGCCAAAGGTGCCCGCGTGGGATTGCTGGCCCGCTCCAAAGCGGAAATTGATCTGGCGAAATTGGAGATTGAACATGCCGGTGGCCAAGCGCTGCATCTTCGGGCCGATGTTCGCGAACTGGATCAATTGCAAGCCGCTGCGGAGCGCATGCGAGTGCATTGGGGTTCCATCGATATACTGATTGCCGCCGCTGGAATACAGGGCCCCATTGGACCGTTCTTAGAAACATCACCCAAAGCCTGGTGCGATACCATTGAAACCAATTTGTTCGGCGTAATGAACTCTATTCGTGCCGTTCTGGGTCCGATGATAGAACGACGCAATGGAAAAATTATCGTTCTAAGTGGCGGTGGATCGCTTACCCCCAGACCTTCGTTTTCCGCTTACGCAGCGGCCAAAACGGGTATGGTTCGTATGGTGGAAACCATTGCAGTTGAAGTGAATGATCATAACGTGCAAATCAACTGTATGGCCCCTGGTGGCAGCTACACTTCCATGACTGATGAGATTCTACATGCCGGCGACAAAGCGGGCTGGAAGGAAATTGACGATGCGACAACCATTCGTACTACTGGTGGGGTTCAAACTGACCGGCAAGTGCAGTTGGCAGAGTTTTTGGCTTCAGAAGCGTCGAATCACATCACTGGAAAATTGGTTCACGTCAACGATGATTGGAAGAAGCTGCTGCGCTCCACCGTGAACCCGGAGCTATTTACATTACGTCGCGTGATGAAGATTTAGCGCGCATTCCGCCGACGCAGGAACCCAAGTGTGGTGACGCCCACGCCAACCAATGCCCAACTGCCCGGTTCGGGGGTGTCTGATACGGATGTGAAAGACACCGTGTCGATGCCGATAAAGTCACCGTTCGTTGTAGCATTTGGCACCGCATAGCGAAATGCAAAACGACCATCTTTGGGAACTGCGAATCCGCTCAGAACAAAAGAGTAGGAAGTCCAATCCTCGGGATAGCCACCCACAGTCAAACTTGGATTTACGGCAAGTAAAAGCGTTGTGAAGTCGCCCAAAGATGTGTCGGTAAACCCAACATCACTGCTGTTGCCGTTGGTGCTTAGCCGCAATTCTAAATTGTCAGGAAAGGGGGAACCAGGTTCAGTTCGGGTGAAAAAGGTCAGGACATCCCCATCGGTAAAAGTAAACATTGGCGAAATCAACCAGTTGCTGATATTCCCCAAATCCGTATTCTGATAGGAAGCCGCAATGTAGGAATCTGCGGCACCACTATGCGCTGCAAAAAGAGTAGTCCCTTGAAACCATCCAAATTGACCCAGTGGGGCACTGTTGTTGGTTTGTACCCAACCATCCGCAGTGGTGGTGGTTATGTCATCAAACCCATACGTATAGGCAGCCCAGACATTGCTGTTTGCGCTGAGCAGAAAAAGCGACAATAGCAGGTGTTTCAGATGGAATTCCTCACTGTAATTCGACGGTATCACCCGAAGGTGCAAGCGACAATAATTGATTCCACTTAGGATGGTGAAGGGAAATCACTTACCACAAGGGTTGCTAGCATATGAACATACATGCGGCGTTTCTATTTCATCTTTCTGTTCCTGCCTGTCTTCGGCCAGCAACTTACTTTCAACCGGGTGCTACAGCCGATTGTGGAACAACGCCTACGATCCTACACACACAAGAACAAAGATCGCCTTCCTGCATTGCGCCACATTTTTGAGGATGTCGGATGCAAGGATGAATCTCTTACCGAACAGAAAGTAAAAGGCGTAAAAGCCCCGAATCTAATCTGTACTCAAAAAGGTGGCACCGATTCCGTAATTCTGGTGGGGGCTCACTTTGACCTCATCGAAAGAGGCGACGGCGTTGCTGATAATTGGACCGGGGCATCCATGCTGCCCAGCTTGTTCGAAAGCCTTGCAAATGCGCAGAGGAAACATACCTTTGTGTTCGTTGCCTTCACCGGAGAAGAGTCAGGACTGTTGGGTTCAAAATCTTACGTAAAGAAAATGGGTCAGGAGCTGAGCAGTATAAAAGCGATGGTGAACATTGACACCCTGGGGCTTGCCGACACCAAAGTTTGGACCAGCCATGCCGACAAAAACCTACTTCAGAAGCTCTACACAATTGCCGATGCTCTGCACCTTCCAATCGCCGGAGTGAATGTGGAACGAGTGGGTTCTACAGATTCCGAATCTTTCCGCGAAAAGAAGATTCCGTCCATTGCGTTGCATTCGGTGACATCGGAAACTTTGAAAATCCTGCATTCACCACAAGATACTCTTGAAGCAGTGAAATTGGATGAGTACTATCAGAGTTACCGCTTAATCGCGGCCTATTTGGCGTTCTTGGATCAGGAACTGGAGTAAGTTTAGCCAACCAGATCCAACCAGTTGTGATCGGCCTTCCAAATTCCTCGACATCAAGCCCAATGTATCTGGCCACAAAGTTGGCTGCGTCCTCCGAATCCATTAAAGTTCCTACAGTAATGAAAGTAAACGTTGACTCTTGTTGTGATGCATGAAACACTACCAGCACTCACCTTGTTAGGCTGATCCTTTGTACGAGACGCGAGTTCGTTCTGCTGTTCCGATTGTACGTCCATGCTTGAA
>JANMWO010000446.1:0-2772 GCA_031394025.1 Acidobacteriota bacterium | reverse complement strand
GTTCGGTTGCACTACAGCAGTTGCGTCCGTTGCCTTACGAGGCGCCGCCGCTGGGCGAATGGAAATTGTGGCGTTGCGCCAGATGATGAGTGGCTTGGCATTGGGGCCTGGGTTCACCGTGGCAACATTCAAATAAAGCTTGGTTGGCCCAGGAGTGCGCGCCCGTGCCCCACGGCCTCCAGTATTGAAGCGGAAGTGATGCAGGGTCTCCACCGCCAGCGATTTATCATTGAAATAGAGAGGGCTTTCGTCGCCAGCCCCACCTGCCGCCACGTCCCCGCGCGCAAAAAGCCAACTGGGCCAGGTGACCAGATACTGTTGGATTTCCTCACATTGGGTACGGACAGTTTTTGCATCACCGGACAGTTTGCGCCATCGGGCAGCAACTTCCGAAGACGGGTAGCCAAGCGACGGCATATTCAGCATGGTCCAAATATGTTGCACAAAGCGAACG
Organism: Acidobacteriota bacterium; assembly: GCA_031394025.1. Classification (GTDB taxonomy): domain Bacteria; phylum Acidobacteriota; class Terriglobia; order Bryobacterales; family Bryobacteraceae; genus JANXSF01. The sequence goes on along the minus strand of JANMWO010000446.1, from coordinate 2,318 downwards.
CTGACATCTTCTTCAATGGCGAACTCTTTCAGTGATTTGGTAGGTACGGTTCGATGCTGATAGCGCCATGCGGCATAGAAAGCTTTGCCATATTTATCGAGTCCGAACGGTCTGCCACCTTCTCCAGACACCGTCCGAAAACCGCTGCTGGCGTAGATGTCTTTAATGCGATTGATGGCGGAAAGTTCAAAGCCGGTCTTGCCTGGATCACTGAAGAATGTAAGAGGACCGGCACCAATCACGGCATGGTTGGCAATGCGCTTGGCGGCATCCAAATAACGTTCCAGGTTGGCGTCCTGCATGAACTGGACGTCGCCAAAATTAGTGAAACCCTCACCACCGGCGGAATCGCTTGAGGAATCAATGCCTGTTTCTAACTCAATGCCTGTCAGGTCCTCTATGGTGTAGCCATATTCACCACTGGTGAGGCGGCGCACAGTGACGCGCCCCGGATCCCCGTCATGTTGCGTTGCGTAGGTGCTCAGTTCGGAACGGATCCAGGTGACTGCTTGCAGGCGTTCGGCATCCGTGGGCTGAGGCATCTTTTCCGGGGGCATACGTTTTTGCTCCAGGGCAGTGGCCACCTTTTCCCAATGACGGAATCCATTGGCGATGGAATTTTCCGATACCAGTTTTTGCAGATTCACGCCACCCATGGAAGCTGATTTTCCATGACATTGAAAGCAGTACTGCTCAAACGTGGATAGCGGTGGAGGTACAGCAAAAGCGGGGATGAGGCCAAGGAAGGCTAAGATCAACAAGGATTTCAAGGACAAGGTTCTCCAAACGGCTCAAGTCTATCAGTTTGAGGACGGAGTTGGAGGCCGATAGGTAACCCGACTTTTTTGGGTTATCCAAGTAAGGTTAAATAAGTGCAGAATCAATAAGCTGGCGGAAGCTAGTGGGGGTCGAACCCACCGCGCAACAAAGTAGCGCACGCTGGTTTTGAAGACCAGGCCCAGCACCGGCCAAGGTTAGCTTCCATTAAGAATTTTACCACTCATCAAAATAATATTACTCCCCCCATTGATCTCTGTAACAAGTTGAGTAATAATTGCCCCAACGGAGGTTTTACATATTTTACACAGTCGACCTGTAGCTAGTAGTTCAGTCGTCTGCAACTGTATGGAGAATCGGACGGGATTTTGCACGTTAGTTGGAAGATTTTTTCAGGGGGGTAAGTACACATGAACATGCGGAAACGCTTGACGATAACCCTCATGGCATTGGCTATGACGGCATACTGGGCTGCACCTGCTGCGGCTCAACTTTTGTACGGTTCGCTCACGGGATTGGTGGAAGACGCGTCGGGTGGTTCAGTTCCCAATTCGTCCATTTCAATCACAAACAAAGGAACAGGTCAGACTTACGAAGCTAAGTCCGACGAGGCTGGACGCTACACCATCCAAAATATATTGCCTGGCGAATACGATCTTAAGATCGTGGCATCTGGCTTTCGGCCAGAGACAGTGAAGAGTGTCAGAATCACTTCTGGTTTTGTTTCCCGTGAAAATGCCAAGCTTGAAGTTGGTTCGCTGAACGAATCCATTTCAGTTCAGGCGGAAACGACGGCGTTGCAGACGGACAAGTCGGATACGCACACGGCTTTGAATTCTCAACAGATTTCCAGCTTGCCGTTGCCCGGTTACCGCAACTATCAGAGCTTGATTAACCTGGTCCCAGGGGCGACCCCGGCAGGCTTCCAGAATTCAGTAACGGATTCGCCTGGTCGTTCGCTGGCAACCAATATTAATGGTACGAACAAGAACAACAATATGACCCGTATTGACGGTGCGGCTTCGGTGAACCTATGGTTGCCGCACCACACCGGCTACGTGATGCCTGCGGAAATGGTGGACACGGTGAATGTGACCACGTCGGCAAGCGATGCGGAACAGGGCACTTCTGGTGGCGCGGCAATTTCGCTATCGACGAAGAGCGGTACGAATCAGTTTCATGGAAGCGCATTTGAGTTCCATGACAACCAGCATTTGAAGGCTCGTAACTTCTTTCAAACGATTAAGCCGCTTCGTATCTACAATAACTACGGTGCTACCATTGGCGGACCCATTAAGAAGAACAAGCTGTTCTTCTTTTACAGCTTTGATGGGTCGCGGCAACGTGACGGCGCAGTGGGCCTCTACTCGGTGCCTACAGCAGACATTCGCACTGGTAATTTCGCAGCATCGGGAACAACCATTTACGATCCAGCCACTGGCAATGCTATCACTGGCGTTGGTCGTACACCGTTTCCGGGCAATCTGATTCCTGGGAACAGAATTTCCCCGCAAGCACAAAAGATTCAGGCTAACTATCCG
>JANMWO010000440.1:0-10124 GCA_031394025.1 Acidobacteriota bacterium | reverse complement strand
GGGATATCGAAATGCTTGTGCGACGAACGCAGAAGATCCCGTAGTACCGGCAAGGAACGAGATAGTGAGACGGGGTTGGATTACTTTGGGGCTCGGTATATGTCGGCGGCGCAGGGGCGGTTTACGAGCCCGGATTGGTCGGAAATTCCACAAGCTGTTCCGTATGCTGATTTCGCAGATCCTCAAACTCTGAACTTGTATAGTTACGTTCGCAATAATCCACTCAATCGTACGGATCCAGACGGCCACTGTGGCACTAATGTAGCTTGCTGGAATCAGGTTGGTCAATTCGTCATAACAAAAGGTGACACACTTCGCGTTGGTGCTGGTGCGGCTATTGTGACTGTCACAGGACTTGCTGCCAAGTACGGAGAGAAAGCATTTGAATATGTACGAGCCAATGCGGGGGATCTCGGAACACCCGACATGGTAGGCTATGGGCCACCAAATACCTTTATGTCTGAATCCACAGGAGAAAAACAGGCTGAAACGGTAAAAGAAGGGAAGAGAGAAGCGATGCGGGATCAAGGAATCCCTACAAGTCAACAGCCGGACAGCCAAGTTAGCACCGAAGGAGGACGGCAGAGCGTCTACACAGTTCCCAAACCAGGAGGAGGCACCGAAAAGAAGGTGGTGACCGTCAACCACAATGATCAGAGTCATCCGGGCCAGACTCACGTTGAGGCAGGTAAAGCAAAGCCGAATGGACAAACGGACAGTCTGGGCCGTCTTAGAGTGGTTAACGACAAGACTAAAGTTAATATTAAACCTAAGACGGAACCAGAACCACAATGAATAATGAACTGGCACTCCGCATTAGAGAAAACAAGGGCCGGCAATTACTAAAAACGCTCTTACCCCGATTGCAGCAGATGCTCAACTACACTACTATTGAATGCTTGAAGTTGAGCGATACCGACCGGCTGATAGACCTGCATAAGAAGGGTTACCAAAGGAGCGTTGAGCACGCGCCCGAAACTTTTAGAATCGTTCTCTCACAAAAGGATTTAGGAAAACTCCCTCTCTTTCTTGAGTGCGTGAAAGCCGGGCTTGAGAACCAGCAAATCTACTTACTACTCAAACAAAGCGAATTTTGTGGAGTCTTTGTAATCCCACTGGGGTTAACGCTCGATCATTTCGAAGGAATAATTCAGCAAGATGGGGACTCCGTTAGTGTGCTCACGCAAGACGAGAAACAGGGTTTTCTTCTAGACTGGAACGCTGGCGACACAGAAGAGACTTATGACATTTCTTTTTGGGGACCCAACTGGAGTATACAGGCAAACAAATGCGCTGATCTGTTCGGTAAGGCCACCTCGAACTGGAATAGTTCATGAAAATACTGGGTCAGCCTGAGTGGCACAATTTCGTGTTTGTACCGGGATGCAAAAAAGGACAGTTTTACAGCACTTTAGGCGAGTTTGGGCTCTTATATCGAGGATATTGCTTACTTCGCGCTCGCAGATTCCGACATGCCTCGCCAGCTGTTCGCTGGGAGCTCGCTCGCAATCGGATGGTGAACTAAGCCATAACTTATTCAAAATAATAACTTTTTGTGATTGATTTCAAATCTGCAGAAACTAGGAATAGTGCCAGCTTGCTCTGCCTCCGTTTCACATCATGATTATCAAGGGTAAGTTCAGGCTGACCCAGTTCTTCATTTATTTTATTAGTTGCGCGAATAACAACGTGCGTCGAACAACAGCTAAGAGTTTTGTGTGGAGGTCGCCAAAAGGGGACACGCTGGTCTGGCCACTCGCTGATGGCAGTCGTGCATGTTGGGTGGAGGTCGGTTGCTTGGGCCAGACCAGCATGTCCCGTTCGGCTCGGCTGCCGTGCGTTCGGACAACAGTGGCTCTTGGGCTACATGAAGTAATCTTTTACTTTGTCAAACAAGCCCTTCTCTTCTGGCTCATTGGAGGCTGGCAGAATTTCTGCTAACTGTTCCAGCAGCTTGCGTTGTTCGCGAGTTATTTTCCTGGGTGTGCGTACTTCAATGTGCACAAACAAATCTCCGCGACCGTGACCGCTTAACACTGGGACGCCTTTGCCCCGCAGCCGGACGTCATCGCCGTGTTGGGAGCCTTCTGGTACTTTGACGCGCTCCAGGCCGTCGAAGGTTTGAACGTCCACCTCAGTCCCTAATGCTGCTTGGGCAATGTTGATGGGAACACGGCAATGCAGGTCGGCATCTTTCCGATCAAATATGGAATGTTCTTTGACGCGGATGACGACGAACAGATCGCCTGCTGGTCCTGCGTTAATGCCTGCCTGACCTTCGCCAGTCAAACGCATGCGAGTGCCGGTGTCCACGCCCGCAGGAATATTTACGCGCAGTTTCCGTTCGGTGCGATTGTAGCCTTCGCCACTGCATTTTTTGCAAGGCCTGCGCACGATTTGACCGCGGCCACCGCATTGCGAACAAGTACGGCGGATGGATAAAAAGCCTTGTTGAAAAACTACTTCGCCACGACCTCGGCACATGGGGCAGGAAGTTAGCCCATCACTGGCTTCAGCGCCAGTCCCCTTGCAGGTTCCACAGCTTTCCAGGCGTGGCACTTGAATATCGGCTGACATGCCACGGATGCAATCTTCCAGGGTGATTTCCAAATCGTACCGAAGATCTTCGCCTTTCTGGGCGCGGTTGCGGGAACGGCCTTTGCCGCCGAACACATCGCCGAAGCCGAAAAAATCGCCAAGGATATCGCCGAAATCCTGAAATTGATTGGGGTCAAACCCCTGACCGGCACCAGCGACGCCCTGATGACCATAATGATCGTAGGCGGCGCGTTTTTGGGCGTCACTGAGGACGGAATAAGCTTCCGCCGCTTCCTTGAACTTTTCTTCGGCTGCGCCATCGCCAGGGTTGCGGTCTGGATGGTACTTCATCGCCAGCTTGCGGTAAGCGCTTTTTAGAGCACCTTCGTCAGCCTCACGATTTAGCCCTAATATTTCGTAGTAATCGCGCTTTGTCACTCCACTGCTACCTTAACCAACGCCGGACGCAACAGGCGTCCTTTGAAGTTGTACCCTTTCTGAAATTCGGCCAAGATTGTTTGGTCTTCGGCATCGGTGCCGGAAACACGGTCAATGGCATGGTGCAAGTTAGGATCGAACTTGGCACCCAAAACCTCAAATGGTTCCAAGCCAAGTTTTTTCAAGCTTTCCACCAGGCGGGCATGAATCAATTCCATACCTTTGGAATACTCTTTGTCTGCGCATTCCACTTTCAGTGCACGTTCCAGATCGTCCACCACGGGGAGCAGACTTTCGGCCATCCCCATGCTGGCATGATCGCGAATTTCCATTTTTTCACGTTCCATGCGTTTGCGGAAATTTTCAAATTCGGCACGAGTGCGCAGCAATAAATCCTGGGCCTCATTTTTGGCGGCCATCAGGGAATCCCGTTCGGCAGTCATCGCGCTGAGGGGATCAAGATCTTGTTTTGAGGCGGAATCGGCCTCAGCTTCCATGCCTTTTGGGCTAGAGGCTTCATTCGGTTCCATAGTTTCTATCACAACTTCATTTTACCCGAAATCGCATTTAAGCAGAAAGGGCTTCCAATGTTTCACCCACATGGAAGACCGCCGCCACCACTTGAGCGTAATCCATACGCAGCGGACCAAGCACGGCGATTTTTGCGGAAAGCCCGTTGGGCAGGTTGACGGAAAAGCCTATGAGCGAAAGATCTTCCAGGCTGGAATGGATTTCCTTAAGCCCTACCTGCACGCTGACTTCGCCGGTTCCCGATTCAAGAAACCGATCCAGCAGTTCAATTAAGCGACGCTTTTCTTCTAAAGTGCGGAACAGATCGCGCATTTTTTCGCGTTCAAAAGGCAGATCCCCCGCAACCAGATTGGCGGTACCTTCCAGATGAATTTCCGGCGTCAGTCCGATATCGAGCAGACCTTTTTGATACAACAGCTCAAGGTTTTTCAGAATCGCGTCGTAAGTGGCGCTTTCCTGTTCTGTGCGACGCTTCAGTTCCCGGCGAATGTCGATCAGCTTCCAACCACTGAAGCTTTCGTTGACGTAATTGCGGATTCCGTTGAGTTGATCCTGACTTACAGTAAGATGCAAATCCACAACTCGATTGCGCACCATACGGTCTGTTGTTTCCACCACCATCAAAACGCGATTTTCTGAAAGTGCAACCAGTTCCACATGCTTCAAGGTCTGGTTGGGTAGTGGGATTACTGCGGCAATGCCGACGTTGCGGGTAATTTCAGTAAGCAGATGGGAGGAACACTCCACTTTCGCTTCCACAGTATCGGCCATGCGCAGTTCATTGCGGACACGGTGCATGTCAGCAGAGGCCAACCGGCGGCCTGCCAATCCTTGGACATAACTTTGAAATGCTTTGGCCGTGGGGACGCGACCGGCGGAAGTATGGGGCTGCGCCAGGTAACCTTCATCGACCAGATCTGCCATGACATTGCGGATGCTGGCGGGGCTCAATTCACTGCCACGCAGACGCGATACAGTGCGTGAGGCAATGGGTTCGCCCGTGGCGATGTAGGCTTCAATGATGGAATGAAGAATAGCCTTGTTTCGCGAATGCTGTGGTGACTGAGTCAAGATAAATCGGTGCTGTCCACTAGCGAGCTTTAACAGATTGTAAAGAAAGGGAGAGCCGGTGCGCAACTCCCCTTAAGTACTAGTCTACTATTTTGGTACTTCTACATGTTGTGGATCGACAGCAGTTGAATTAATCTTTACGGTAGGTGGGTGTTGCAAACGAGTTTGCAGCACCGTGGTGAAAACCGCTCCCGTCAGTGGCCAGGCTCCGTATAATCGGTATAAAAAAGAGGCCCAGCGCGAGGGGAAGCGGTGTTTCACGAACCACGGGTTAAAGGCGAACAGTTCTCATGCACAATTGAGGCACCAGGATTGCTGGGGGCTCAGTTATACCTGTTCGCCTTCGCCTGAATCCGCAATTGCGGATTCCAGCTCGCCAAAGGTCGAATAAGTCAATAGTGAAAGATACCAGAAAGTACTAGAACAAACAATTACCTAAATGCAGTACTCCAATCGAATTAGAACTAACTTGGGTTGTAAGTACTGTAAGTCACGGGTACATCATTCAAATTGGAATGGGGCCCTATTTGGGTCGGTTAATTTCAGCAATCATGGCGTCGGTAAATGCCTGGACAAAGGGGACACCTTTTTTGGCCAGATTTTCGGCAGTCATGTAGTCGATTTTCAAATCGGGGTGGACGCCGACGTTTTCCAGATAGTTGGTCACTGGATATCCGGTAATGGCCACGGCGTTGGGTCGGACCAGCATGGTTTGGGTGGCTCTGGAGAAGCCTTCAGAATAGAATCCTACTGGGATGAGGTCCCCAATGGAACCGCCAGCACCAGCGGTGCGCATACCCACTACCGGTCCACGCTTATTGTCCTGATAGATGGCGGCAAAGAGATCTCCAGCCGATGTGGTGAATTCATCGGTAAGCAAAATGGTGGGTTTGCTGTAACCGGTGGCGGCACCATTGCTGGTGGAAGATGGGGCAACATCGAGAATGAGGCCACAAACGGGGAGCGACCCGGTGCGTCCGCGATTTTCGTTATAGGCGGTTTCAATATCGTGGGTAATGCCGGTGAGCCAGATTAATTCATTGGGAGTTGCTCCGAAATCCATAGCGTCGGTAAGGCTCTGTTGGAAGGAAATCACCCAATCGATGGTGGGGCGAATTTCCTGCCCAATGCCCCGGAAAGGCTTGGTGGTAAGGCTCCCGAACAGGGATTGCGCGTAGCAGCCATAGCCGCCGGGATTGCGCATGACGTCTACCACTACGCCATCGGTATTGGCGTTGAAAAAAGTGATTTCGGTATCGAATTGCCGGGTTGCCAAGCTGAGTAACGAGAAGGGCAACGGTGCGAAATCGGCGATGCGGATGTACCCAATTCTCTTGCCTTGTGCGATGTAAGTTCCGGAATAGAAGTAATCGGTGGTACGCCGACCCAAACGCTGGACGAAGCCGCTGGGTGGATCAAAAACCGGACGCGGATCCTGATATCCCAACACTTGTTGCGTGGGGGGGTCGGCAACTGGCTCTGTGGAAATGATTTCGGCTTGCTGATCTGGTTCTTGCTGATCATCCTGCGGAATCTGTCGTTTGGGGCGTCCTTTCAAATACTGTAATCGCACCAGATTCCTCATATAAGAAGGGGTATCGCTCAAATCCTGCTGCAAGTTGGAAACGGGAAGCTTGTTACTTTTGGGGGCGAGGTGGGCCAGGCGGGGCGCAGGAACAGGCCCAATCTTTTTCATGGGATAACCGGATTTGATCCAGGTGATGGTGTAAGTTGCGGTGACGCCGCTCTTCAATTTGATGACAACAGCGGCGGTATCGCCAAGTTCTACGGCACGTGGCACTTGAGCCTGAGCCCGATAGGTAAGCTTGTCGGCAGCCCAGCGGCGGGTGGAAAGAGGGTTGGCGTAGGAATCAATCTTCATTAATTCCGCCAACAGGTCGGCGGCAGGTTGTCCATCAATGGAAATAAGTTCGTCGCCAACGTCGAAGGGATAGGTTCGGATGGGCAGCAGGGATCGGCTGACAAAATCAATGAGCACTTTGCCATCGTAAATGTCGACATTAAAGGGCAGTTCTGCGGAGAAGCTGGAGGGGTTGAAGTAGGTATCGTGAGCATCGTTCAGGCTGCCGACGTATTCGGCCATGATCTGGTAGAACTCCAAATCGTCCTTGGCAACGCGAGCACGTTCCACCCAAGGGGCAAGGTTTAAGAGGTCGAACTGAAAGACATCGCGTTTCCATTCGTAGGGAGCGTATTGCTTGGCATAAAGACTGGCCAAAACCTGAATATCCAACATTCTTTGGCTGGCGGTCATCTGAGCATGGAGGGGCAGGAGGGAAGCGACGCACAGAACCAAAGTCGATAGTTTTTTCATTAATTATCCTTTTGTGATTGGGTACTGAACACTAGTATCCCTTTCTTTGAATCGGCTGAGGAGCGAGGGTTCTTTAATGGGTTGGGACACCCACCAGACGGACTCCACGAATTGCGATGGGCAAACGTCATATCATTACAGTATGTGCATCGTCTACCCGTCCACTTTCATTCTCGGTCTGCCGCGTCAGCAACGAGTCCCCCGTCAGGCTAGCAGGGGTTTTTCGTTGATGGAATTGCTGATTGTTATCGCCATCATCTTGACCATTTTGGCGGTTGCCTTACCCAAAGTGAATCAGGCGAAGATGAGCGCGAACGAACTGAGTGTCACTAAACAGATTGGTACCATTCACACGGGTCAAGCGCAATATAACTCCCAATTCGGGAAATTCGCCATCGCCATGAGTGAACTTGGACCACCACCAAGCGGCGCTGCTTCGGCCACCGCAGCCGATTTAATCCCCAATGATTTGGCATCGGGTAAGAAGAACGGCTTCACATTTCAGATGCAAGGCACCCCCGGTGGTTACACGATCACGGCAAATCCCGATGCCTACAACGGTACCGGTCGGCGCAGTTTTTATTCTGATCAGACGCTAGTGATTCGCAATAATTGGGGCCCTGAACCGTCCACTGCTTCCAGCCCTGAAATCAAGTAGCCCACAATGCTAGGCATCCTGGCTTTACTGCTGATGCAGTTACCGCAGAATCCGTCGCCCATGACGGAATCCACGCGGGAGCACGGGCGGCTGAAGAACCACCCGGTGAGCGGAGTTCACCATACCCTAAGTGTCGGCACGCTGCTGATTCCAACTGGACGGCTTGCCGTTCGGCCGCTGGCAATTCATTTTCATGGCGAAAGCAGTTATGTGGAAGCTGGCATCCATCGCTGGCGGGAGACTGCAGCGGTGATTTCTGTATTGGCTTCCGGCGGATCGGAAACCTATTCAGCAGCCATTGGTTCCGGAGAAAAATTCCGTCAATTATTGAGCGAGGCTGAACAGAAATGCAAGTGTGTTTTTAAACCCGTCTACCTGACTTCTTTCAGCGCCGGATACGGAGCTGTGCGTGAAATTTTGCGAGATCCGCTGAGCGTTAAACGCGTGGACGGCGTGGTGTTGGCCGATAGTCTACATGCTGGCTACGAAACCGGCGACAAGCCCGGACCGATTATTCCCACCGATCTGGATTCCATTCTGGATTTCGCGCGCTTGGCCGTGAAGGGGACCAAACGAATGTTGGTGGCGCACTCTGAAGTGTTCCCGGGCACCTATGCTTCATCAACCGAAACTGCCGATTACCTGTTGACCAAGCTCGGCTTAAAACGTAAGCCTGTGCTGCGTTGGGGCGTGTTTGGGATGCAGCAGTTGAGCGAGGTTCGTTCCGGCAGTTTTCAAATTCTTGGTTATGCGGGCAACTCTGCACCCGATCATATTGACCACTTCCACGCTATTTTCGATTTGCTAAGAAGGTTGTAGAAAAATGAAGAGCCGCGATGGGAGTGAGCGAATCCCTTATATATGGAACATTACTTTACGTGCCCTTATTGCGCCGAACAGATTTCCATGGTGCTGGACACCTCGGTTCGACGTCAAACATATGTCGAAGATTGTGAAGTCTGCTGCCAACCCATTGAGTTGACGTACACCATGCAGGACGACGAAATCAGGCAATTTCAAGCCATCGCCATGGGTTAGCAACGCTAAACAGGAAAGCCATCGGTCAGTTTAATTTCTTCCATCTGCGCTGCGTGACGCTCTGCATGCAGGGCGATGAACAGCATCCATTGACAGCCATTCAATGTCTTGAAAATCATATGTTCCGTGCCCCACTGGCGAAGGTCCACGGGGGTCTTTCTCAAGAACAGAATGGTCTGGTCACGCGCTGCATCAAAGTCAATGATCAGAACCGTGCCGGGCTTTGTTCCCTGGGGATAGTCAAACAATGTTGGCATTTCCACTTTGCGGGTGCGATTGGGCACGCCGCGCTTCAGAAACGTCTCTTTACCCAAAGTAGTTTGTGGAAGCTGCGGGTCCGCCGGTGAGTTGCGGATATTTTCCTTCAGCTCAGCAATGATCCTGGTTTCAATGTGGGCGATGTGTTCCAGACACTGCCCAATGGACCAGCCCCCTTCGGCAGGAACGAATCGCCATTGATGATCAGTCAGACCATCAATGGCTTTCCTCACCACTTGGCGACTTTCCTCCAAGCGATCAACCTGTTCCTCTCGTTCTTCGATAGTCACGCTGGAAAGCCTATTTTTTTGGGAAATTGGGGTCAGCTTTCACCTCAAGAATTTGCAGGGTGTGCCGCTCGGAATGTCCCGACAAAAGCAGGATCCATTCGTAAGCATCAATTTCTTTAAAAATTGGATGTGGCGACACATGACTGCGAACATCGGCGTCTGATTTCTCCACCCATTCAATGGTACGATTGCGGCGCTCTTTATATTCCACCAGCACGTCATCCATAGACTTCCACTTATTCGACGGTTTGAGAGCTTCAGGTGCCTGCACTTTTTGGCTTCGGTCAATCAGCATTTTGGGCAGAGCTGCGTCAATCTTTTTGTAAGTGGCTGCATCCCGCTTCACCACTGGAGTCTTCATGGTGCGGTCCGTTGCAACATTAAAAATAAGATCTTCACTGAGCGTGATATGTTCCGCACATTCGGCGATACTCCAGCGATCGGGCGCCGCCTTGAAGCTAAGTTGCGCTGGACTCAAGCCGGCCACTGAATCCAGAAACATTTTACGAGTTGCGTGGAGACTACTCATTGCAATGCTGCGATCTTCTTGCGTCATTTCCTGGGCGCAAAGACCAGCAGCAGTCAGGGCCAGAAGTATAGTTGGCGTGGTAAGTTTCATCAGCTTCCATTTTGAACGTCAGCGAGCGGGAAAGCAAAGCGTTGGTTCGATTTACTATTGTTAAAATTGCGTAGCCAATTCTAACGAATCAAGAGAATTCCCACCCCAGGCAATATCCGCAGCCACTGGCGGTCGGCAGAGTTCTGTGACGCAACCAAGCCCACGCCCAGCGGGATCGAACGGGTAGTTTCGGTCCCGCAGGTAGCTTTGAGGTGGACCCCATCGGTTGGACAAAAAAACAGGTGTCCTTAGATGGTGGAGCGGTGTAACTGTGGGGCGGCTGTAAGGCCGCCTTCCACTCCGGACTTGCAGTGGCGCTCGAGTTCCATCCCTGGAGAGCTCTATCCT
>JANMWO010000435.1:0-4236 GCA_031394025.1 Acidobacteriota bacterium | reverse complement strand
CCACCAGTAATCTTTGATTGGCGCCCAACTTTGCATGGGCCGCAGCCAAACCTTCGGCGAACCATTGACGACGATGACGAATATTATGTGTCCCAGGGTAATTGGAACCGTCGGCAAACCACAGCGACACATCACGACTGTCCAGACCCTTGCCAATTTCCACACTGTCCAGAATGTGGTTTAGCGCAGCCTGCCGTATTTCGGGCTGCGGGTTGCCCAACGATCCGTGTTTATAAATCTGATCTTGAAACACATTGGGATTAATAGATCCGGCGCGGACACCATACTGCGTGGCCAACTTCTTCACCTGAGGTACGCTTGCAACGCCCTCTGGCAGGTCCCAAAGCACATGCAGCGCAACAGTGGGGCAGGCACCCGTAAGTTGGTGGACCATGCCAGCATCGCTAAACTTTTCTTCAAGAGTGGTCGCCGCAGCGGCTTGGATAAACTTGCCAAAGCGCGTCCCAGTATTGGCAAAACCCCAGGAAGGGAGTTCGATTTTAAAAGTGTCTAGTGCTTTAGATGCGGATTCAGATTGCCGACTTGTCATTCCATATGAGTATATCTTTCATGCAGGCTAAGCAGGTTGTTCCGCTCAAAGCTATGTCATGCGGCAGGCCGCAGATCAAGTCGGTCAGTTGGATGAAGGTCAAACGCGTAAAGTCTTATAAATTCAGTTCTGCTCAGAGCCATTGTGTTTCCAGCACCATTCCGATAGAATCGACCCCACTTAACAATGAAACTTACAAGTTCTACTCTGCTTTGTATTCTGTGCTCTGCGCTGCTTATAGCGCAAGGGGATCGTGGCACCATCACTGGCACAGTTACTGATGAAAAAGGTGCGCCCATTGTTGCCGCTGCTGTCACCATAACCAACCTCGATACCAATACCATTCTCAAGACAACCGCCAACGAGGCAGGGGACTTTAATTTTTCCTCACTCCTCGTCGGGCGCTACAAAGTTTCTTTGGAACATCCTGGTTTCAAGGTATACAACCGGACCAATATTCGACTGGAAGGGGGCACTACTTTCCGTGTCGATGCCAAACTAGAAGTGGGTGCAGTGCAGCAATCCATCAACGTCACCGCCGAAAGCTCACAACTGCAAACCGATGATGCAAAAATTCAGAACACCATGTCTGACGCCATGATTGAAGGGCTTCCCACGGTTGTCAGTGGCAATATGCGCAGCCCCTTTGACCTGGCCGCTATTACCGCACAAGTTCAAGGAGGCGATCAGGATTTCCGTATTGGTGGGGGGCAGGCGGGGTCGTTTGGAGTCATGCTGGATGGCGCTTCGGCAAATACAAATCGTGCCGGCTCCACTGTTTGGGCGGCCGTCAACGCGCCCTCGCTCGATGCCATCACCCAGTTTGCCGTGGAAACAAATGGCTTCAAAGCTGAGTTCGGTCGGGCGGGTGGTGGCATGGTCACCTTCGTATCAAAATCAGGTACAAACAAATACCACGGCACGGCATTCGATTTCATCCGCAACAACGCTTTTGATGCTCGCGGCTTCTTCAACAGCACGGTTCCCATTTACCGTCAGCACGATTTCGGCGCTACGGTGGGCGGTCCGCTGATCATCCCAAAAATCTACAATGGCAAAAACAAGACATTCTTCTTTTTCAGTTATGAAGGATTTCGGAATCGTGTGGGCGGCAGCACGGCGGCCATCGCGCTTCCCCCTGTGGAATTCTATAAAGGCGATTTTCGCAACGCCGTCAGCCGAACCATCAGCAATGGATCTTACATTATGTACAACGTGTATGACCCTGCCACTACGCGCTTCAACACGACGAACAATAGTTATGTGCGAGATCCTTTCCCCAATAACATCATGCCCCTGGCTCGAATGGATTCCCTTAGTAAGAAGTTAGTGGACATTGCGTCCAACTCCATGACCAGCGGCTTGCGTACCGATGTTGTTCCAGGTACGCCGCAGTATTGGCTGGAAAATTATTGGCAAGCCGGAACGTCAGTAAATCCCAACGACAAAATGAGCCTCAAGTTCGATCATGTGCTGAACAGCGCCAATCGAATTTCTGCCTATTTTGGTTACTCCAAACGGCAAGCCATACCCGGCCCAACTGGAGCTTCGGGAATCCCCGGTCCATTGAATCCATTCCAACAAACTACAGATACTTCGCCTGTCTACCGTGGCAGTTGGGATGCGACCATTAGCCCTCGCCTTCACAACCGCTTCTACTTTGGCGTGAATATTTTTCATGACAGCAACTTTCCACTTTCTGAAGGTGGCAATTGGAAAGATAAGATTTGCGTTGTTAATGTTCCGGCATGTGATCGAAACCTGCCCATCATCAATCTTGTCGATTTCCCGGTGTGGGGCGGCAACGGCTTCAATGGGTCAGAAAATCCCACTTACTCTTTCAATGACGATCTAACATGGACCAAGGGCAAGCACATTTTCAAGCTTGGCTATTTGTATGAACTGGCACCCTACGTGGGCCTGGGACAGCAGGCAGGCGCTGGGAACATCAGCTTTGCAACGGCGAACACTGCATTGCCAAATCAAAGCAGTCGGAACGTTGGTGGCGGTTTGGCGTTCGCATCGTTTTTACTGGGTGAATCAAGCGGGGCTACGATCAACACGCCGCGTCGTGTGGGCATGCACTGGCGCTATCACGCCATGTATTTCCAGGATGATTGGCGGGTTACCCCACGCCTTACCCTCAACTTTGGAATGCGTTATGAATTTAACCTTCCGGCAATCAACGACAATCAACAATGCGCTGATTTTGACCCAACACTGCCCAACCCCGGCGCCAGTGGACGTCCCGGTGCATTGGTTTTTTGCGGCACTGGAGCAGGCCGTATTGGCAGAGAAACCATTCCCGCAGGCTGGTACAAGGGCCTGGGTCCGCGCACGGGCTTTTCATGGAACATCGCCAACAAGACTGTTATTCGTGGTTCGGCAGGGATCAGTTATGCTCCAGTAAAATCCATTGGTGGTTCCGCGCACTTTCAGGGCTTCGCGCAAATCCTGACGTTTCCCGATCAGACAGGAGGCATTCAACCTGTCTTCAAGCTGGATCAAGGCGTGCCAGCCTGGCCCAAGCCTCCCTTCATTAACCCCACCTTTTCCAACAACGCCGACGTGGATTGGTGGCAAGGTCAGGAAGCCAATCGGTTGCCTGAAATGCTTTCCTGGTCACTTACTATGCAGCGCGAAATGCGTGCCAAGTTTCTGGTGGAAGCCGGTTACAGCGCTATCATCGGCACTCATTTGATTGCCAACTTACTGAACTATAATCAGATCAACATCAACTCTCTACAGCCGAACACGAATATCTTTACCAACGCTGGTCGTAACTTACTCAACACTACATTTGACAATAAGAATAATCTTGTTTCCCAGGGAGGTTATACAAAACCTTACGCTGAGTTCCCCGACAACTTCACGTTGCTACGTTCCCTGCGGCCATTCCCGCAATACAACAACATTTCCACAGGGAGCGGCGGTGATCATAGCGGACATTCCAGCTATCATTCGTTGTTACTCAAAGTAACTCGTCGTTATGCACGGGATCTGATGATTGACGGGTCTTACGTCTTCTCCAAAATGTTCACTGATTCCGACTCCATGTGGGGCAGCGGTGCAGCCATTGATCAATACAATCGCAGGTTGGACAAAGCGCTTTCTGCAAGCGACCGGACCCATGAATTGAAAGTCAACTATGTGTATACCCTTCCTATTGGCCATGGGCAAAAATGGTTGAAGCGTGGTTTCTTAAGCCAAGCCGTCGGAGGTTGGCGATTGGGCGCGGTGCAACGGTACGCCAGCGGAACCCCCATCGCCTTTACGGGCGCATATGGCTTCCCAATCATCGGCAATCGGCCTTACATTACCAGCTATGATAATTGGCGCGCCGCAACCGCTGGGGATAAGTTCGATCCGTATGTAGACCGCTACTTCAAGCCCGCCACCACAGCAAGTTTCAACGGCGACGTAGCTACTATCACAAGCCAAGGCTACTTTCCATTTCAACCTCGTGACCGGGTGGGCAATATGACGAAGAACAATCCAAAAATGCGCAACTTCCCGCTGCGTAATGAAGACGTTTCATTGGCCAAGACGTTTACCATGTCTGAGGCAAATCATGTCACTGCGGATATGCGTTTTGAAGCGTTTAATGTACTGAATCGGGCTATATTCGGAACTCCCAATACCAATATGAGCGATATTGCCAACTTTGGTTTGGTTCGAACGCAGGC
>JANMWO010000403.1:0-1614 GCA_031394025.1 Acidobacteriota bacterium | reverse complement strand
AAATGCCAAAGAGAAAACTCTGCCAGCGAACTTCCATTCACCGAGATGCTTTCCTTTGGGCGTGAACCACTGCACACGGTCGTTTTCGCGATCAGCCACGTATACATTTCCATTCGGATGGACGGCAATACCGTGTGGAAGCCTGAACTCACCGGACTGATTGCCGGGCCGACCCCACTCCCGAATTTTCTTCCCTCTTTTATCGTATTCCAGGATTCGAGCGTTACCGTATCCGTCGGAAATGTAGACGTGTCCATTGGAGGCAAAGCCCGTGTCTGTGGTTCCTCGAAACTCGCTGGTGGTTGTGGACGGTTGTCCGCCGACCTTGATTTCCAACAATTTCCGTCCATCTGGAGCGAACTTATAGACCATGGATGTGTTGGCATCGGTGGTCCACACGTTGCCTGCGGGATCAAGGCGGATGCTGTGGGGAATTGTGAAGAGTCCTTTGCCCCAACTGCGCAAAAGTTTCCCAGTTGGGTCAATGACTAGAATCGCGTCAGTTTTAGGTTCACGCTGCAGCAGATAGAAATTGCCCTGGCTATCCACTGCCGCTGAGGATACGTACCCCAGTTCCAGTTCAGGAGTGACTTTCAGCAGGGTGAGTTCCAAAGGAAGCTTTGGTGCCGCCTTGGCCATGGCACGGATACGGGTTGCATCCTCCACAACAGTCGCTGGCGTTTGGGCCAAAAGCGTTTGCGTTAACAGCGATGCCAGCAACGATGCCAGATACAAAGGAAATATGTTTGGTTGCATGCTGGAAATCATATCCTACTCAATGACCAGCAACAAATCCTTCGCCTCCGATCGATGGGGACAGCCCGCATGTTTCCTTATTGTTTTATTCACTCAGCTCCGCCTTTGGCTGCGACTACGCGGCTTTTAGAAGGTCTCCCTCCGCTTCGAGATGCCAACTTTCTTCCCAGAATTCTTTCCGCTTCTTGAATGAATTGTTCCGAACCGGCGGGCCGTCCCGTGTAAGTGTTTCTCCGGACCTGCGCTTCGGCCTCACCGAAGGTGTCCGCCTTGACGTATAAATCCCACTGATCAGGAGTGAAGCCGCTACTCCAGGATTTCAAGTCAAGCCAAGCAGGCTCGACTTTCCCAGCATGTGCGCCTGCGCTTGACCAGGGGTAGTCCACTGACGATTGGATTATTCCGCTTCTTACAGGATTCCGCTCCGCGTATCGCAATGCAGTGAAAAAATGGCCGCGGTCAAGCATGCAGGAAAAAAATCGGTTTTGCCAAAAATGCCCGCTGCGCCCCAACTGCACATTGGCATAACTCGCATAACGGCAATGCGCTTCGCCGAAAGTTTGCGCCAGTGAGTCGAGGTGTTG
Organism: Acidobacteriota bacterium; assembly: GCA_031394025.1. GTDB lineage: Bacteria > Acidobacteriota > Terriglobia > Bryobacterales > Bryobacteraceae > JANXSF01. The sequence goes on along the minus strand of JANMWO010000403.1, from coordinate 274 downwards.
TGGCGTTACAATCCAATGCACATGGTTGGGCATTAAGCAATATCCAAGGAGAGTGCAGCCGAATCGGTCTGCGTTCTTAACAATCAAATCTAGGTAGACACTATAGTCACTCTTTCTAAAGAAAACTTGTTGGTGGTCGACGCCTCGTTGCGTAAGGTGATGTGGACAGCCGGTCATTACAGCACGCGCTAATCTGGGCATACAATTAAAGTGCTGTGTGGCAAGAAAAATTCTCTTAAAGAAATAAGGAAACATGCGGGCTGTCCCCAATACC
>JANMWO010000305.1:0-9006 GCA_031394025.1 Acidobacteriota bacterium | reverse complement strand
TCCTGCTTTGGCTACTGGACTGCTGCCGACCACTGCTACCCCTGTTGCAGGCACAGTTACGGTGCAAATCGGCGGAGTGGATGCCAGGGTGAATGGGGCTACTGCGTTGATTGGTCAGCCCGGTTACTACCTGGTGATTGCCGTTGTACCTGCTGGTGTTCGTGCTGGAAATACCACTGTAGTGGTCAAAGTCGGTGCAACCGCATCGAACACAACCACCATGGCTGTTCAATAGTCCTTTATTCCTACACCCGGCTACAGTTACAATCATCTAATCGTGATGCGTAACGTAGCCAGTGTAGGAATACTTCTTCTTGTTTTATCCGCCGCCCAATCTGGCCCCTCTGTTGCTGAACGTCTTGCCATTCATCGCAACTTGGGGAAAGCTTTTTACGAAAATCCCACCACCCAAGCCTTGGCCGTAGTTGAATTTCGCAAGGCTTATGAGTTGCAACCAAATTCTTCTCGCGAACGCCTGAACTACGCCCTGGCCCTGTTGCGTGCCGGTTCCACAGAACAAGGCATAGATGAGCTTGAGAAAACGCAGAAGCAAGATCCGTCTTTGCCCCACACCTGGTTCAATTTGGGAATTCAGTTCAAACGCCGTGGCGAAGCAGACAAGGCTCGCATTCAGTTTCGTAAAATGGCCGAACTGGATCCAAACGATCCCATTACGCAATACAACCTTGGAGTGCTGGAAAAGTTGGATGGCCGCATGGAACAAGCTGCTGCCGCCTTTGAAAATAGTCTACGACTGGATGCCATGCTCACGGCACCGCACTTTCAGCTCTTTAATTTATACCGGCAAATGGATAAGTCAGTGGAATCGCAAAAGCATTTGGCAGATTTCCAACGGCTGAAAAAAGATCAGGAAGGTGCCGCCATTCCAGAGGATATGGAATGGAATAAATATGCTGAAGTGCTGGACGAAGTGGCCCCCCCCGGCGATCCTGCACCGGTAGTTGTGGCCCGTTGGGAAGATCGACCCATTGCTCTGCCTGGTGGTTTAAATGTGGAATCACTCACCCGCTTTGACCACGGAGTGATCGCTTTAGGTGGCAACCAGGCTTGGTTATTGCAAGTGGGCCAGCCGCCTAAACTATTGCCCGCTCTGGCCGGTGCTATTTCCGTGGCTGTAGGCGATTTCGACAATGACGGCATTTCCGATCTTTGCGTAATCACGCCTACCGAAGCCTTTTTGTCGAAAAAATTTGCCCGTGGCCTGACCGTTGCCAAAGGTAAATTCACCAAGGCTGTGTGGATTGATTACGATCACGATTACGATTTAGACCTTGTACTGCTGGGTGAAGAGCAGAAGCTATTCCGCAATCAGGGTCCGGCTGGTTTTGTGGATAAAACTGTCAGCTTCCCATTTGTGAAAGGCGTTGCCGTGGACGCAGTGGCCTTCCGTCTGGAAGCCGAAACCAAAGGCTGGGATCTGGCCATTTCCTACGCTGATCGACAAGGCGTCCTCTATCATGATCAACTGGGCGGCGTTTTCAAGCCCATGGATTGGCCCGCATCGCAAGGGCGCAAAGATTTAGTAGCAGAGGATTTGGATCGGGATGGGGAAGTAGACATCCGCTCTGGAAGTAAAGTTTTCTATAACCGATTGACCCGTGGAATGCGTAGTTGGGTCCCAGGGGAATGGAAAGAAGCGTTTGCTGCGGGAGTGGTTCTGGATGGTGGCGACATTGCTTATCTGGATGCAAAGCAGCAACCGCACTTCGCCATAAACCGCGCCGTAGGTTCCAACTGGCTTCGAGTGCAATTGACTGGCGTGAAAAATTTGAAGCTGGCCCAAGGCAGTGAAGTGGAAGTAAAGTACGGGCGCTTTTATCAAAAGCAGGTCTATAACGGAGATCCCATTGCCTTTGATTTGGGAAGTTATAAAAAAGCCGAAGTAGTGCGTATCGCCTGGCCCAATGGTCTGATTCAAAATGAAATGAATCAAACCACTGCTGCCGGTTTGCGTGCCAAAGAAGCGCAAAGATTGTCCGGTTCCTGCCCCATGATTTGGATCTGGAACGGAAAAGAATTTGAATTTGTGACCGACATTTTAGGCGTGGCCCCACTGGGAGCATCCTCTGGCGATGGCGGCTATTTCCCCGTCGATCACGACGAATATATTCAGATTCCGGAAGGCACTCTGAAGGCGAAAGACGGGCGATTCAATATTCGCATCACCGAAGAGCTCAGCGAAGTTGCCTACCTGGATGAAGTGGCATTGGTGACTGTGGATCACCCTGCCGGACAAGATATTTTTGTGCCCGATAAATTTCAAACGCCACCGTATCCTGAATTTAGAATTTACGGCGTGAGCCATAAAATGCCCCTTCTGGGCGCCAGGGAAAATGGCTCTCGCGATGTTCGTTCTGCACTGGCCAAACGCGATGCTATCTATCCCAGAGGGTTTCGACGCGATGCCGCCGGTGTTGCCGAGATGCACAGCTTGGAATTGGACATTGCCCCAGGGTCCGATCTGCTGCTGTTGAACGGCTGGGTAGATTGGGCCGATGGCAGCACGTTTTTAGGCGCTTCCCAGGAAAGCAAAGACGGTTTAGTTTTCCCTCGCATTGAAGTGAAAGGCTTGGATGGGAAATGGAATGTCGCTGTGGCAGACATGGGTATTCCAGCCGGTAAACCAAAAACTATCGTCGTCGAATTGCCCGCTACAATATCTCGCAAAGGTGCCACCATCCGCATTGTGACTAATCTGGCGCTTTACTGGGATGAGGTGTTCACAGCAAGCAACGAAAATTTCGAAGGCAATATATCGACACTACATGCCGTGGATGCAGTCACCAAATTTCGCGGATTTTCTAAAGCCATCATTCACCCACAGCGCCTGCAACCGGAACGATTCTTATATTTCCCCAGCAGTCCAGTGTCTATGTGGAACCAGACTCCAGGGCTTTACACGCGCTATGGCGATGTCCGGGAGTTACTCAATAATCCTGATGATCGCTTTGTGATCATGGGGTCTGGTGATGAATTGCAACTGCAGTTCAGTGCCAACTCCTTGCCCGCACTGGCCCCTGGATTCGTGCGTAGTTTCCTGCTAAAAGTGGATGGTTGGGCTAAAGATCGGGACGCCAACACGGCGTTTTCTCAATCTGTAGAACCGTTACCATTTCATTCCATGACCAAGTATCCTTATTCAAACGCAGAACGATTTCCTGCTGACGAACAACATGCCACTTGGCGCAAACTATACAATACGCGGCCGGCCATCAGAACCTTACGGCCCTTGACGGTGAGCCGATGACACGCACTAAAATCGCTGGAATTGCTCTGATCGTTTTCCTTGTAAGCACTGCCTACGTAGCCGCGTTTGCATCGGCCACCATTTTTTACATGGCAAATGTGGTGATGCATTTGGTGTTGGGTGCCTGCCTGTTTGTCTATGCGGCAAGCCTGCTTCCCAATGTCCCTCGCTATATTTTGGGCGTCGCTTTTCTCACTGGCCTTTACTTAGCGTGGCAAGGCTCGTTGTATTCCAACCGACCCATTTGGATTGCCCACATCGCTATTGCAGCCGTTGGGCTAATGTTTTTAGGGATGTGGATCTTTAAGCAGCATCGCGAATTTGTGCCGTGGTTCTTCAGCTCCGCAGCTTTGCTGATTCTGGTGCCCGCAGGAGTGCGGGTGTTCGGCGAACCACCCTTAAAGGTGGAAAATGCTCTCATCATTCCAACCTCCATGGAAGAAGAAGGAGGCGGTCCTCAGTCTCCTTTCTGGCCTTCCGCATCCAAGACAAACGTTGGCGGAACCATACCTTCCAACTTCTTTATGGATTCCAAGTTGTGCGGAGAATGCCACAAAGATGCCTATCAGCAATGGGAAAGTTCCATGCACCACTTTGCATCGTTCAACAACCAGTTTTATAGAAAGTCCATTGAACAGATGCAAGAGTTAAGTGGCACCAAAGGCAGCAAATGGTGCGCAGGTTGTCATGACCATGCCCTGTTCTTTAACGGTCGGTTCGATACTCCGGTGAAAGATCAAATCGACACGCCCGAAGCGCAGAACGGGTTGGGATGTGTTTCCTGCCATTCCATCACCCATGTGCAAGGATCAGTGGGCAACGGTGCGTTCACCATCCAATATCCTCCTTTGCATGAACTGGCTTCCAGTCGCAATCCGGTCATTCATCAGGCAGATCGTTTTCTCACCTTCTTGAACCCAGAGCCGCATCGGCGAACGTTTTTAAAACCGTTCATGCAGCAATCAGAATTTTGTGCCACTTGCCACAAAGTTCATTTGGATGTTCCGGTGAACAACTACCGCTGGATTCGCGGCTTCAATGACTATGACAACTGGCAGGCCAGCGGAGTAAGTGGGCAAGGCGCCCGCAGTTTCTACTATCCACAAAAAACTTCCACTTGCTCGGATTGCCACATGGCCATGGTGGCCTCTAAAGACCCGGGAAATCGTAATGGAAAAATCCATTCCCATCGTTTCAGTGCCGCCAACACCGCTGTGGCCAATGCCAACGGAGATCAAACACAGTTAGCGGAAACGGAAAAATTTCTGAAATCAGGATTTGTCACTGTCGACATTTTCGCCATATCCCCTGTTGAAAAAGCTACTGGTTTGGAGATGCGTCGTAGAAATGACGCGCCGCAACAGTTAATGTCTTTCAACGGGGTTGGCGAAGAATCGGAACAAGGCGGTCAAACTGTGATTCGCGAAGTGGGCAAGGTGGCAGCGCCGTTGGACAAAGCCGGTGCTTCAGTTAAACCGGGCGATACAGTGCGTGTCGACGTTGTGGTGCGTACGCGTAAAATCGGCCATTTCTTTCCCGGAGGCACAGTGGATTCCTTCGACGTCTGGCTGGAACTGGCGGCCAAAGATGCCGACGGAAAAGTAGTCTTCTGGAGCGGTGCCGTGAACGATGGCGGTCCGGTTGAACAAGGTGCACATTTCTACCGTGCATTTGGTTTAGATGGCGAAGGCAACCCCATCAACAAACGCAATGCCTGGCAATTGCGCAGTGTGCTGTATGCCCGCTTGATTCCACCCGGCGCTGCCGACGTTGCCCATTTCCGCATGAAAATCCCCGAGGGCGTAAAGGGTCCGCTGCAACTGGAAGCGAAGCTGAACTATCGCAAATTCTCGCATTACTACACCGAATACGCTTACGCTGGGAAGCCCGGAGCAGGCAGTGCAGGGCTGGATCACGATAGCCGCGAGTACAGTTTTGTAAAAGCAAATATTCCCAAGAATGTTTCCGGCGCAGTGAAAGATCGAATTCCGCAAGCTCCCATTGTGGTGCTGGCCACCACGAAATCAGCGTTAACAGTGGGTCCGGGGATTTCCGTATGGCAGCCGAAAGTGGAATTGAAGGATCGGGAACGGTGGAACGATTGGGGCATTGGAATGCTCCTGCAAGGGGATTTGAAAGGTGCTGAATACGCCTTCAAGAAAGTCACCGAAGCGGAACCTGGTTATGCTGATGGCTGGTTGAACGTTGCCCGCGTTCTGATTCAGGAAGGCGAAACAGAAGCGGCCAAACCCTTTTTAGCAAAAGCCATGTCTCTTGATTCATCTTTAGGCCGAATTCATTTCTTCCAGGCTCTGGTTGAAAAAGCCGATGGCAACTACGATGCAGCATTGGCCAGCCTGGAAACGGTTCTGGCAAAGTATCCGAAGGATCGCGTGGTGCTCAATCAAGTGGCTCGCATTCGTTTTCTACAACGCAAGTATGAAGCGTCTGTTGAAGCGGGCAATCGGGTATTGAAAGTGGACACTGAAGACGTGCAGGCACACTACACTTTAATGCTGGCTTACCGGGGCTTAGGCAAAGTGGAGGAAGCGGCCAGGGAAGAAAAACTGTTCCGACGCTTCAAGGCCGATGAGCCTTCGCAATCCATTACACAAGTGCGCAGGCAAGCCAGTGCCGAAGATAATAACGAACGACAAATGATTCACGATCACGGGAGTGTTCCATTACGATGAGGCTCATCATAGCCTGTTTATTGCTCATTTCAGTTTGCTTTGGGCAAGTGAAATTTACCGACATCACCAAAGAAGCTGGGATCGCGTTCAATCACAACAGCGGGCGGGCAGGCAAGCGCTGGCTGCCGGAAACTATGGGGTCCGGGTGCCTGTTCTTCGATTACGACGGCGATGGCTGGCAGGATATTTTCCTGGTGAATTCCAAAGACTGGACGCCCAAGGGTCGCAAATCCATTGGCGCTTTGTATCACAACAATCGCAACGGGACGTTTACCAATGTCACAGCAGGGAGCGGTTTGGATGTGGAGATGTTCGGTTTGGGAGTGACCTCGGCAGATTACGATAACGATGGGCGTGAAGATATTTACATCACCGCACTGGAAGGTGATCGACTATTCCACAACGAAGGCAACGGCAAGTTTCGCGATGTGACAGCGGCGAGTGGAATTCACAACGCAGGGTTCCCGGCCAGCGCCGTCTTCTTTGATTTTGATCGCGATGGGAAAGTGGATCTTTTCGTCGCCAACTACGTGGATTGGACCATCAAAGGTGACCTGTGGTGTTCGCTCGATGGAAGTACAAAATCGTATTGCACTCCGGAATCCTATAAAAGTTTGCCCTCAAAGTTGTATCGAAATTTGGGGAATGGAAAATTCGCCGATGTCAGCCAGGCCGCAGGTTTGTCAGACAAAGGCAGCAAAGCACTAGGTGCGACGGTGTTGGATTTTGATGGCGACGGCTGGCCCGATCTGTTTGTATCGAACGATACGCAGCCCAACAAACTGTATCGCAATAATCGCAATGGAACTTTCAAGGAAATCGGGCTCAGTGCGGGAGTGGCGTTCGGCGAAGACGGCGTGGCCCGTGGCGCCATGGGTGTGGATGCTGGCGATTACGACCGTTCTGGCCGACCCCATTTGCTGGTTGGAAATTTTTCAAATCAGATGCTGGGTTTGTATCATAACGAAGGGAATGGACTGTTCGTAGACGAAGCCCCGCGATCCTCAGTGGGCCGTTCCAGCCTGCTTTCATTGACCTTTGGAGCATTTTTCTTCGATTATGACCTGGACGGCTGGTTGGATATTCTTACAGCCAATGGGCACATTGAAGAAGAAATTGGCCGTGTGCAACCCAAGGTTCAATTTCGTCAACCACCACTTTTATTTAGAAACCTGGGCAAAGGCAAATTCGCCGATTTCTCAAAATCCGTTGGGCCGGACTTCCAAAAATCCATTGTGGCCCGCGGCGCAGCGTATGCCGATTTCGACCACGACGGCGATTTAGATGTCCTCATTTCCACCAATAATGGCCCGGCGTATCTTTACCGCAACGATGGTGGCAATAAGAACAACTGGTTGCAGGTGAAGCTGGAAGGTGTGAAATCGAACCGTAGCGCGATTGGCGCAGTGGTCCGCATTGAATCCGATTCCGGTAAGCAATGGCAAGTGGTCCACAGCGGCTCCAGCTATTGCTCGCAAAGTGATTTGGCGTTGACGTTCGGGTTGGGGCAAGACTCTGTGGTTAAAAGTATCCAGATTGAATGGCCCAGCGGAACCAAACAGAAACTGGAAAATGTAAAGGCACGCCAGACTCTGAGAATCAAAGAACAGTAATTGATAGAATGGGGGGATTCCATGGAACCCAAACTGCGAATTGCCTCCATTACAGACGAATTTTCCCCCGATCTTGCCCTGGCTCTCAATGCCATGACGGCCATAGGCATGACGGGTGCGGAACTGCGCGTTCTGTGGGGGAAGAACATTCTGGACCTTTCCGATGAGGAACTAGCCAAGGCTAAATCTCTTCTCGTACAACACAAAATGGAAGTCATTTCCATTGCCTCTCCGCTTCTGAAATGCGTCCTACCCGGTGCCCCGGAAATTGATGGCCGCTTTCAGCAAGACGTCTTTGCCGCCAAACATACGTTTGAGGATCAGGCTCGGCTCACCGAACGGGCCTTTCATGTAGCGGAATTTTTCGGAGCAAAGATCGTTCGTGTGTTCAGCTATTGGCGAACAGTGGAACCTGAACAATGTTTCCCTGCTGTTGCGTCTGCACTAACTGCTTTGGGTGAAAAGGCAGCAGCCCGAGGCTTGATCATCGGTCTTGAAAATGAACATGCATGTAACGTTGCCACGGCTGAACATTCCGCTAAGATGCTGGCCATGGTGCCCCACGCAGCGGTGAAACTGGTCTGGGATCCGGCCAATGCGCTCTGTTCCGGGGAAGTTCCATTCCCTTTTGGGTACAAATTGCTTCCTGTGGACCGCATTATTCACGTCCACACCAAGGATTGTCACATGGAAAATCACAAGCCAATTTGGGGACCACTGGGCACCCGCGACGTGGATTGGAAGGGTCAAATTGCCGCTTTGTGGGCCGATGGATACCGTGGTTGGCTTAGCTTAGAGACGCACTGGCCTGGGCCTGGGGGAATCAAGATGGAGGCATCTACCATCTGCGGATGGAACTTGCGTGGTTTGGCAGCCATGTAGCTGGTACTATTTCCCCCTACTAATGTGATAAATTTCCTGTTATCCGTGTAGCGAAAGGGAAACTTTCAGCGTCAAACGTAGTATCTGTGTGCGGAAAAGAATCTGGGGTGTGGTCCGGCGGAATTGCCTGGCAATAACCGCTATGGGTCACATCCCTTTTAAGTTTTAATGGGAGGCATCTTGAAGATGCGTCGGAAACTAGCTGTTTCGGCGTTGGTGATCTTAATGTTGGCTGCCGTAGCGATTGCCCAGCGTCGATCCCAACCCGTTGATTACCCATTCGACGAAGGTGCGCCTGTAGTAATGCCCCCAGACGCCAATGAAAAGACTGAGTTCGCCTTTGCCCGGCTTCGTTACCCCAACTGGCAATCGAACGACCGGATGTGGTCCATGCGCGGCAGTTGGTCCATTGATTATCCCAAGGCAGACCGGCAATTCATGTCCGGTGTGCGTCGCCTTACCCGTCTGCATGTCCGCTCTGTTGAACAAATTGTGGATCTTGAAAGTGACGATATTTTCAACTGGCCCTGGATCTATGCTGTTGAATCTG
>JANMWO010000185.1:0-5394 GCA_031394025.1 Acidobacteriota bacterium | reverse complement strand
GAAAGTTCCGAACGCAACGCCCAACTGGCTTCCGATGCTGCCCACAGTTTCACCATTGCCAAAGGCAGCGCCGATCAAGGTCGGCAAGCCATGCAGCAGATGATTACAGCCGTAACCGCCATCAACGGGTCCAGTCAAAAGATTTCCAAAATCATTCATGTCATGGATGAAATTTCTCTAAAAACCAATCTACTCGCCCTCAACGCCGCAGTGGAAGCAGCCCACGCCGGTGAGCAAGGCAAGGGTTTTGCAGTGGTCGCCGCAGAGGTTCGCAGTCTCGCCCAAAGCAGTGCCGAGGCTGCCAAAGACATCACCAATCTGATTGCTGATTCTGTACAAAAGTCCGAGTCCGGTAAAAATCTGGCAGAGCAATCCGGTCAGTTATTAACTGAAATCACCAATCATATGGATCGGGTCAGCCAAATGGTGCGCAACATTTCAGACGTCAGTAGCATGCAACGGCAAGCCATTGAAGGTGCCACAAAATCAATCACCGTGATCAATAAAACCATGCAGCAAAATACCGAGCAGGTGAGCCGACTTCGCCATGTGGTCAGCTACTTCAAGGTAGGAGCCCACTTCTAATTTCAACGCCTCGCTAACCTTTCTGGTTCGCTTTCGTCAAACTAAGAATTGACGTGAGGGAACTAACCGCCATCGCACCGCACCCTTCACTGACGCTCGATGAAGCGGCACTCATCCGTCGTGCCCAAAAAGGCGATCAGGATGCCTTCGCCCGTCTCGTCGAATCTTACGATCATAACGTTCTGCGCATCGCCTACAACCTGCTGCGCTCAGAAGACGAAGCTCGCGACGTTTATCAGGAAGCTTTCCTTCGCGTCTACAAAAACCTCGATAAATTTCGTTTCGATTGCACTTTTCATACCTGGCTCTATCGCATTGTCACCAACATCTGTCTAGACCACTTGCGTCGACGCAAAGTGCGCAAAGAAGAACCTTCTGTCCAGCAAACCCCTTCCGGAACCATCAATCTGATCGACCAAATTGAAGAGCATCGCGCCAATGCCGACCCCCAGCGCCGACTCCTCAGCAAGCAGTTGGGTGAAAAGATTAAGTCCGCCCTCGAATCCCTCACGCCAAGAGAAAAAATGGTGTTCGAGCTCCGTCACTTTCAAGGCATGCGCTTGCGCGGCATCGGCGAAGTGTTAGGAACCACCGAAGAAGCCGCTAAAAATTGTCTGTTTCGTGCGACGCAAAAAATGCGCGCCGCATTGGGAGAGTTTGTATGAATTGCGATTACGCTCGCGAAATAATGACCCTTTTCGTCCACGGGGAACTGAATTTTGATCAAGAGGAAAGCCTGGAACGGCACACCTCCCAATGTCCCGGTTGTGCCCGCGAACTCGCTTTGGAACGCGCCGTCCTCGATTTGGCCGAAGCCAATCGTCTGGAACCTGCCGCTGGTCAACTGGCCGTTGCCCGTCGTCAACTGGTCGCCCGTTTAGCACTCGAAAAAGGCAGTTGGCGTAACCAAATCCGCGAATGGTTCGATTTTCATCCCACCATTCTGTTCGCCCTCAAACCAGCCGCCGCCGCCCTTATACTAGTCGCCGGTTTTCTCGCCGGATCCACGGTTCGTCCCCCGCAATCCGATTGGGGGCCCGTCCAGCAACGTGTCCGCTTCGTTGAACCCTCCAAGTCCGGTCAAGTGGCCCTGGTCATTGACGAAACGCGCCAAAAGAAAATCTACGGTGGCGTGGAAGACGCCCGCATCCGCAGCCTGCTTCTCACCGCCGCCAAAGATCCCGACGATGCCGGCTTGCGCGCCGAAGTAGTGGATGTCTTAAAAGGCCGCACCGAAGCCGCCGATATTCGCGGCGTGCTGCTCTCCGCCCTGGAAAAAGACAGCAATCCCGAGGTCCGCATGAAGGCCCTCGATGCCTTGCGCCCCTACACAAAATACCTCGACGTTCGCCGCGCCGTGTCCAAAGCATTGCTCAACGACAGCAGTCCTGAGGTGCGCACTTTGGCCATTGACATGATTGTTTCCATTGATCAACCCGACGTCGCGGGCACTCTGCAAAAACTCCTGGAAAGCGAGCCCAACCAATATCTGCGGCAGCGCAGCCAATCGGCTCTGGTGGCAATGAAGGCATCTACCGATACTTTTTAACCTCACCTTTTCCAGGTGCAGGCGTCAATAGGAAGGAAGGCTCACAGCCACACAATTTTGAAAGAAGGACCTCGTACCATGTTTCGCAATCTTCAAATCACCGCCACTTTCGGACTCCTCACAGGGTTCGCCATCGCCCAACCAATTCCGGTTCAGCCAGTTCAACCCGTACCCCCGGTCATGGACGTGCGCGCCTTTTCCATGGGCAATTTAGGCAAAGGCAGTTATCTCGGCTTAAATGTCAAAGAAATTGATGCAAATCGCGCCAAAGAACTCAAACTACGAGAAGAAAATGGGGTAGAAATCACCCAAGTGGAAGACGACGCACCTGCCGGTAAAGCGGGCTTGAAAGTCGGCGACGTGGTTGTGGAATTCAATGGACAGCGGGTAGAAGGCACTGAGCAATTTGTAAGAATGGTGCGTGAAACTCCCGTCGGTCGGCAAGTCAAGTTGGGGGTGAATCGACAAGGTACAGCAATGACTATGTCGGCCACCATCGCCCAACGTTCGAGTAAGTTGACCGGTATGACAGCCCCCGCCGCGCGTAAGTTAGCCGAAGATATGAAACGCGAAGGGGAGAAGATGCGTGATGAGATGATGATGAACATGCCGCGCGCCTATATGGGATGGTCGAATGGCCAGTTAGGGGTAGAATCCGAGTCACTCAGCGATCAATTGGCGAGTTACTTTGGAGTGAAGGAAGGCGTGCTGGTTCGCTCAGTAAAAAAGAGTTCAGCAGCAGAGAAAGCAGGGCTTAAAGCGGGTGACGTGATTGTGAAGGTGGATAGCACAAAGGTAGCCACACCAAAAGAAATCGCGACACAACTCAGAGCATCACGCAGTAAGAAGGTGATCCCAGTCCAGTTACTCCGCGATCATAAAGAAATGTCGATTGATGTTACTCTTCCGGAAGACGAGCAAGGTCGCAATGGGACATCTAAGTCGAGGACCGTGCTGAATGGGAATCCTGGGAATAAGGATGATGGAGTAAATGAGTAACTGCTGAATCGGGCAGTGAGTAAGTGGAAGTGAGAGCCAGCCGCAAGGCTGGCTCTTCTGCGTTTGGGGAGGGTGGGGTCAGGATATCGGTGGTCAATTAAAAGTGCGTCTTTAGGATGATTCTGAAGTTTTCGGAAATGTGGACTTCGTTGGTAGATGATACCGGAAGCCATGCCGCCCAGCACTATTTAGAAGGATAGGAAATGTGAGAAATATCCATGCACTCCTTTATTCATGCTCTTCCGATGGTATGACTTCGAGGTGGTGTCCTAGACCTCCTCCGAGTGTTTCATGCCCTCCACAAGACTGAATCGCGACCGAGCGGGTCGATTCGACCAATTGGGGTTCACCCAAAACAATTCGGCACTATCAATATCGGCATAAAGTAAACACTGTTTCCTGCCGAAAAGATTTCTTAGGTGATTGTGTTTGGGAAAGTGAAAAATCTAGCGGCTTTTTGTCTTCTTGCGGGAGTGCCCTCCTACTTGGGTGCTCAAACGCCGGAAGATCGTGCGTTGTTGCAGACCTTGTCTCATCAGGTTAATGACTTACAAGCTAAGATCAAGCAGTTAGAAGCTAAGCTCGAAAACGCTGCGACCCGGGTTTCTGCGCCTGAAGCGAAAGTCTCGCAGGCTCCAACCCTTTCTCCTGAGCCTACTATAATTGCGGCTAAGGCGGAATCGCCTTCCGCTCCAACACTGTCCTTTCACGGCTACGGCGATCTCGGATTTGAACGCCAAGGCCTTGGCGATGGCCGGACTAGCAGTTTCGCCCTAGGGCAAGTCGATCTTTTTGTAACATCGCGCATTGGGGATCACTTCGGCTTGCTAATGGAAACGGTGCTTGAGAACAAAGAAGGCAACGGCCTGAGCGTGGATTTGGAACGATTCATATTTCAATATCGCCAGAACCAGTACTTTAATGTCGATATAGGCCGGTACCATTCGGCCATTGGCTATTACAACACTGCGTTCCATCATGGAAAGTGGTTTCAGACTGCTGCAACCCGTCCCAGGCTTTTTAATTTTGAGGATGATGGTGGAGTTCTGCCGATGCACAACGTGGGAGTTTCTTTTTACGGCGCTGTACCCTCGCCAAAACTCAATCTAGGATATACGGTTGAAATCGGTAATGGACGCGATTACCGGACTGAAAGCGTACAAACCATTAAGGACAACACCCGGGGTAAATCCATCAATCTTGCACTCCACTCCAGACCATCAAAGATATCTGGGTTGGAGTTGGGGGCATCGCTCTACCGGGATCGTTTGAACCTGAATCATGTTCCCATAGCGCAACAGATCTTGGCAGCGTATGGAGCTTATAACCGGGGCCGCTTGGAGGCAATCACGGAATTCGTGGGGGTAAAACACACCCAGACAACACCCGGGATTGCGAAAATCTCCACTTATCTTCCGGGACTGTACACGCAATGGAGCTACCGTGTTTCCGGGGCTTGGCGTCCATACTTTCGTTACGAATGGGCCAACTCATCCCCGCGAGATCCGATCATCCGTGGATTGGTGGATGGTGGAGTATTACGCAGTTCCTATGTGGGTGGCATCCGCTATGACCTTTCGGAATTCGCGGCAGTTAAATTCGAGTCACAAAGAGTATTGAGGCGGAATCAACCCGGCGAAACCACCGCCGAGGTGAACTTCTCGTTTACGTTTTGAGGAAGCTATGAGTCTCCACCGAATCAGCTCTATCGCATTCTTTATGATAGCCGCCACAATCACTGGCGGAGCAAAAGTGCAACAACGCACGCAAGTGGCGGTAATCGTCAATAAGCTCAATCCTGTCGGCAATATTGAAATGGTGCAGCTACGGCGCTTGATACTGGGAGAAGTCCGGCAATGGGCTAACCAGCGCCGGGTCACAATCGTGCATCGAGATCCGCAAAGCGCGGCATATCAGATGTCCCTTGATGTGGTCGTCCACATGACGGCGGGGGAGTACCGGCGATTTCTATTGAATCAGGAATTCCGGGGTGGAGAACCCATTGGTTCAAAGACCCTGAATTCGGCTAAAAGCGCCTGCGAATTCGTCTACAACGTACCGGGCGCCATAGCTGTGGTGGAAGCTGAGTCCGCGCTCACACCGCAATGTTCCTACCTTGTTAAAATCCTGACTGTGGATAACAAATTGCCAGGCGAGGCTAACTACTCGTTGCAGTAGTAGATTGACATGCCTAGCTTCGGAAGAGTCAAGTTTCTGCCGTTGCTGGGTCTGTTGGCATCCTTTGGAGTTGTTGTTTCCGG
>JANMWO010000157.1:0-10944 GCA_031394025.1 Acidobacteriota bacterium | reverse complement strand
ACGGAAATAAAACACCTGCCCTTTTCCGAACTGCCAAAGCAACCCATCACTGCCGTCCTGCATATCGTTGGCATACCGCCCTTCAAGAATCTTCACGTCGGGCGTGGGAACTATAAATGGGTTCCAATAGACTTCAGTTTTGGGAATCACGAAATCCGTAACGCCTTTGGCGATTGGATGTCCAGGAGCAGCCACGTGGATTGTTTCCGATGCTCCACTATTTTGCACCTTCGCCCATTTTCCAGGCGTAGTCAGCAATGGTTGACCACGATCAAATGCAATCGTTTTCATGATGCGCTGAAACGGCTTGGCATAGTGGGCCGAATGGATGGGCAGAAATCCCATGCCCCGTTCCCGAACATGCTTCATCACCCGCTCCACACTTTCATCCGTTACCAATGCGTGATTTTTATGGCCGAACCAAATCAGCACATCGGTTTTCAATAGAACAGCTTCGCTCAGCCCTTGTTCGGCGTCCTGCAAATTTGCGACTGTCACTTGCATGTCGGGCTCATTGGACAGAAATGCAGCAAACTGGCCGTTGATACCGTTTGGGTAGACTTCTTTCGGCTCACTGCGTTCGCTCCAAGCCAGTACGCGGACAGATTTCGGACCTTCTGCGGACAACGCAAGAGTAGCGAAAAGGAGGAACGGCAGGGCAGCTTGAAGACTCATCTTGATTTGAGACTACCAGAAATCAGCCAACTTTTTAGCTGCTTCGCTACACTGAAAGAGAACATTCTCATGCCACAGTCCAGAAAGATGGTTAGGCCGTCTCCCATCGTCCGCAACCCTCTGCTTGATCCAAGTCTTTACATCAACCGTGAATTAAGCATGCTGGCCTTTCAGCATCGCGTGTTGGAAGAAGCGGCCAACACCGCCAATCCAATTCTGGAAAGGCTCAAGTTTATTTCAATTTTAGATTCCAACCTGGATGAATTTTTCATGGTCCGGGTGGCCGCTCTGTTGGCCCAGGTGGATTCCGGCAGTCAGGAAATTGGTCCCGATGGAACCAAACCAGTAACCCAACTGGCTAGCGTTCGCAAGGAATTCAGTCGACTGATGAAAGAAGCTCAAACCTGCCTGGAAGAACAAATTATTCCTCAACTCAGTCAGGCAAAAATACACATCCGCAAACTTTCTGATCTGGATCCGATTCAGAAACAGTACGTCACCAAATATTTTCACAGCACGATCTTCCCCGTCTTAACGCCATTGGCATTTGACCCAGGTCGACCTTTTCCGCACATTTCAAACCTCAGCTTAAACCTGGCAGTGCTAATTCGTGACAAACAAGGCGAAGAGCATTTTGCCCGTGTGAAAGTTCCAGATACTTTGCCACCGCTGATTCGAATCAAAACTTCCGGCAAGAAAGCCGCTGCGGAAGTGGACCTGGTTTGGATTGAAGAAGTGATTGCTGAAAATCTTGAAAAGCTTTTTCCGGGAATGGAAATTGTGCAGGCCTATCCGTTTCACGTTACCCGCGATGCGGAACTTGCCATCAAGGAATTGGACGCGGAAGATCTGCTGGAAACCATTGCCGAAGGCGTAAGGCAACGTCGATTCGGTAGCGTGGTGCGCTTGATGGTGACTCGCGCCATGCCCAAATCCATTTTGAAAATCCTGATGAGTAATCTGGAAGTTGACCCTGGCGATGTCTATCGTGTGGCCGATCCAATTTCCATAAAACGGCTGATAGTGCTGTGCTCACTGGATCGTCCAGAATTGAAAGAACCTCCACTGCTGCCGTCCACTCCACCGGCGATTGGTGCTTCCTGCGAAGATTTCTTTGGAGCCATTCGCGATAACAATATTCTGCTGCACCATCCATTTGAATCGTTCCAACCGGTAGTGGAATTTCTGCGAAGGGCGGCCCGCGATCCCAACGTTCTCACCATCAAAATGGTGCTCTACCGCATTGGCAGGGATTCGCCAATTGTGGCCGCCCTACTGGAAGCAATGGCCAACGGTAAACAGGTGGCGGTGCTGGTGGAACTGAAGGCTCGCTTTGATGAAGAAAGTAATATTGAATGGGCTCGGCAATTGGAACGTGAAGGTGTCCATGTTGTGTATGGCCTGTTGGGGTTGAAGATTCACTGCAAAGTGGCATTGGTCGTCAGGAGAGAAGGCAAATCCATTCGCCGCTATGTTCACGTGGGGTCTGGTAACTACAATGCCGTCACAGCGCAACAGTATACCGATGTGGGGCTGTTCACATCCGACGAAGAAATTGGCGAGGATGCCACAGACCTGTTCAACTATTTAACAGGATATTCTACCAAAAAAGATTACAAGCGCTTGTTGGTGGCCCCGGTGAATTTGCGTCAGCGTTTTGAAGCCCTGATTCAACGTGAGATTGATCATCAGCGCAAGGGCAAAACAGGAAGAATCATTTTCAAGATGAATTCTTTGGTTGACCCTGGAATTATCCGGGCACTATACAGGGCATCGCAAGCGGGGGTTTCCATTGACCTGTTGGTGCGCGGAGTCTGCTGCCTGCGGCCAGGAATCCCAGGGGTTAGCGACAATATCCGAGTGCGTAGTTTGGTGGGTAGATTTCTGGAACACAGCCGTCTTTACGGATTCCACAACAACGGTCAGGATGAAGTGTACATGGGGAGTGCTGATTTAATGCCACGCAATCTGGACCGACGGGTGGAGGTGTTAGTGCCACTTCTTTCACCACATCTTATTTTGCGAGTGCAGCAGGAAATTTTTGGGGGTTACTTGGCAGATACCGTGAAATCGCGAAAGATGCTGCCCGACGGATCCTACAAAAAAGTGTATGCGCCGGGTGCAAAAAAAGTGAATATACAGGCTGAACTGTTAGGAAACGCTAATCCGAAAGGGTGAGCTACATGCCACCTGATGGGGAAGGCTTCTGCTTGGCTTTCAAGTCACGCTCTGCTCTTAGCTTTTCGTAATCCTTCTGCTGATCCGGCGAAAGAAACGTATTGATTTTTTCGATCTGTTCAGACTTAATACGGTTCATGTCTGGCTTCATCCGGTCACGAACTTCTTTGAACTGCATACGCGTTTGATCCAGCACAACATTCATTTGACCGATCTGACTGTCCGTCATTTTTAGTCTCTGTTTCATTTCTGAAACATAATCTTTGCGGAGTTGTTCAGGGGACCGAGCCGAAATAGCCTCAACCGATTTTGCAGTGTACAGATGATAGCCAAATCCACCTACGGCGATGCCGCTGGCAAAAACTAGAAGGAGGGCCACTGCTAAAGAGCTTTGAGTACGGTTCATTCCTCTTCCACCAATATGGGCTGTAGGCCTTCCACCGGTTGGCTGGGCATTTGGTGCAAGTCTGCCACAAGTTCCAAATCGTGTAAATCATCCAGTGAATCCAAATAGGAAGCTAGCGGATAGCTACCATGGGGGAAAGGCGTGATCAGGAAAAGGCCAAACACAAGACATAAGCTGGCCGAAGCTGCAACTAGATTGCGAGTCCAGGACACCACAAAGGATTGACGCCGACGAGCCTCAATCTTATTCCAAATACCCGGCGTGAAACCAGCCGACGGAACAGGGTCAGGATTGGCCGACCGAAAGGCGTAAAACAATTTATCTAACTTTTGTTCAGAATCCATACAACTGCTCCTCGTACCACTAAATTCTACTCAGTATCGCTGTCCTTCGACAACTGGCCGGTTGCGGATAACGATTCCGCCAAAACTGCTTTGTCCCCAGACAGACGACCGAAAGCTTTCAATACTCGCTGCCTGGCACGAAACAAGCGGACCTTCAAAGCATTCTCATTCACTTTGTAAACCTTCTCCAGTTCCTTCAGCGAGAGACCTTCCACCTCTTTCAAGGTCAATAGAATACGGTCTTCATCACTGACTTCACTCAACAAAGAGTTTACAAGTTCACGGACTTGCGCCCGCCGATCCTGTTCAATGCTTTGGTTGGTACTGGCCACTGCATCGGCCATCACCACCTGCTGTTCACTCAGATCGCTCATCCGCGATTCTGTCCGACGCCGTTGCTTCCGCAAATAGTCGTAAGCGGAATTCACTGTCAACCGATGCAGCCAGGGTTCAAACATTTCCGGCTCACGCAATTGATCCAGCGAAAAATACAAACGAACAAATACTTCCTGAGCCACATCTTCCACATCTTCCGGCTTGCCGATCAATCGTCCAATCGTGCCTAAAATTCGCTTCCGGTAGGCCTGAATCAACTGATTATAGGCCGATTCGTCGCCCTTTTGAGCGCTTTTAACGAGCTCAAAATCAACTAACATTGCACGCCTACTTGGGCTGGCAAGATGTTCGCTGTTAGGATAGGCGTCGTCACGTACAGTTTAGGTTACAACAGGCTACGCTCAAATATACTTGCGTGTCGCTCAAGTGATTCATTCTTTTTTCGCTGGGGACGGTTTAGGTTACACTTTGCCAATGGATTCCCTTAATCTACCAGCCTGGTGGGCGCATCGTCAGGGGCTTGCTGGCGGTGCAAAGTCGCCCACTGCGGCAAAGATCCTCGCATCAGTGGGATGGTCCCGTTCAGTTGGGGGAGTGGGCCCTTACCTCACCCTTTTTTCACGAGGCAGGCATAGTCGACAATTAATCGATAAAGCGGTAGCCGATTGCGAAATTCATGAGTTACCAGCGGCTCGTGGCTGCACCTACGTTGTCCCCGCTTGCGATTTCGCCCTTGCCTTAACTTGTGCGCAAGGGACTGGCGATGAACAGGAAATGAAAGTGGCGCGTAAGCTGGGCGTAACCGATGCAGAAATTGACAAACTTTCCAGCGCCATCTTGACGGCTTTGAAGAATGGTCCTCTTGACCCTGAAGGGATTCGCCAAGCGACTGGTGACGCGTCGCGCAGCCTTGGACCGGAGGGTCAAATGAAGGGGATGACAACCACACTTCCCTTGGCCCTAAGCAAATTGCAAGTGCTGGGATTCATCCGCAGACTTTCAGTGAACGGTCGGCTGGATCAGCAACGCTACCTATACACTTTGTGGTCACCTAATCCGCTGGAGAAATCCAAGTGGACCAAAGAGGAAGCGTACGTGGAATTGGCTCGGCGCTACTTCCATTGGATCGGTCCAGCCACGCTGCCTGAGTTTCAATGGTTTTCCGGTTTGGGCGTGAAAGCAGCCAAGGCCGCAGTGGATCCGTTGCAGCTTGCCGCGTTCGACGAAGACAAATGGATGCACCCGAAAGACTTGGATTCCTTGCGCAGTTTCAAACCCTCAAGAGTGGAAGAATATCACCTGACTTCAAGTTTGGACAGCCTGGTTTTGCTGCGCCGCAATCATACAAGCCTACTTGCGCCGCAGGACTTGAACCGTTCCATTCTTGGTGACAAAGGAATTGCCGCATTGGGCAGTGTGTCTGACCTGCCCAGTCATGCCATCTTCACGAATCATGGTCGTCTGGTAGGACTTTGGGAATACGATAAAGACGCTCAAAACATCGCCTACTGTAGCTTTGAACCAAAGAACGCCAGACTAGTGAAGGCTGTTGAAGAAACGGAAGCTTTCATCAAAGATCAGTTGGGCGATGCGCGGTCGTTCAGCTTGGATAGCCCTAAATCCAGGGTTCCCAGGATCCAGGCACTGCGCGATATGGCTTAGCGAACGAGTTGGCTAGAACGTGAATCGTACCTGAAATTCCAATCGTCGATTGTTGGCCGATTCTGAAAACCCCGTTCCGCCAGGGACACCTGCCCCTGAACCTTGGTTGGCGCGACCAAACAGTGGGGAAGTGATGTTCCCATTGATGGGTCCGGGGTTGTTGTGATTCAGAAGATTTCGGGTGGCTAATTGAAAAACCATACTGTAACGTTTGCCGACTGAGGTTGAGCCAGGTGCCACTGCGCCACTACTGAAAACCCCACCTGCTTGTCGTTGCCCGTCCCCCGGCAGACGAGTGGCTGGTGTTGACCCAACCTCGCGCGCTGTTCCAAACGTGATGGTCTTGGCAATCCGTAGGTTCAGCATGATGGCTCCAGGACCACGTCCATAGTTTCTTGGAACCAGCCTTTGATCGAAAGTTGGATTCGGATCAAGAAGTCCGTAAGAAGTTTCCACCACACCTGGACGTCGGGCAGTGGCGAAACCGGGTCGTGCGTTGAATAACGTATCGTTATAAAAATCGTTGCCGGAAGTAATGTCGAACGGTGCGCCGGATTCCATGTTCAACAACGGGCTTAAGCGGATATTCCATTTTGTGGTCATGGTGCCGCCAAACGAAACTCGCTGATGCACATCGGTAGATGCCGGACCATACTCGCCCAAATCACTATTGGGGTTGGCTCGAAAGGTCCCCAAGCCGTCTGTGTTGCTCTTGGCTCGATTGATGACAAGGTAGGAGAACATCGTGAATTTTGCATTCAGCTTTGCCGTTACGTTGGTGATGAGTTGATGTTGGTTGTAAATGCCCGATGACCCCATTATGAAAACCCTGGGCGATCCCGCAAAGGGGTTTCGGTAAGAGGGTGCTTCAGAGCGCAACAAATGAACCCCGTGCGCATTTGCGTAAGTGACCGCCAGTGTCACGTTCTTCGGTAATTGGCGTTCCATTCCAAGAGCGGACTGCATGATGTATGGTGATCGTAGAGACCCGCTGATTTTCTGAACAGTTTGAATTGATGGGACGGCTGATAACGTAGACAAAGATGGAATGTTGGAATAGAAGTCAGGTTGTGGAACCACATATTGCTGTTGATTCAATCCTCCATAACGCAATGCAGTAAGCGTATTATCCAAAGCGAAACGATCATAAAACATGCCAAATCCGGCGCGAATCACGGTCTTCGGGCTCGATTTTGCAGCGCCGCTTGGCGACCATGCTATGCCGATGCGTGAGGCAATGTTTTTGTGATCGCTCATATTGGTTTGCGTTTCGTACCGCACGCCATAACTTAAAGTGAAGTTAGGCTTCACCCGAAAATCATCACCAGCAAAGAGTCCGACGTCAGTTTGATTTACTCCCAATTGTGGCTGACCAGCATTGAATGTGAACTGCGATGCTCCGCCACCCAGCGCGCGAATCTGTGACCCACTCAAGCCCGCTTTTTCGTAAGTCAAAGTGCGTCGAAACACTTCGATGGATGACACGGTTGCGTTTCCGGCAAACGTGAATGTGCCCACAAAGTTGGCCGGCGAAACGGAATCAATCCGCTCAGAACGCAGGCGCACACCAAATCTCCATGTGTGCCGATTTCGAGCAATGGACGTATAGTTTTGCAATTCAATGCCGTTCTGTGTAGTGGTTTGATGACCAATCGGGGATCCACCACCATTGAATGCGCCTAATACTTGAACAGCCGGAGTCAGGATATTGGCATTACGCGAGCCATCCAATTGCAGATATTGGAAGCGGGTTTCATTCACCACGCTGGCCCCCAACACGGCTGTTTCCGTCAATTGCAGAGTCTGATTCTTGTCGTTGGCGTGCACTCCGCGGGAAACCAGATTCAGGCTGCCTACACCTGAATCCGCAATATCGGCCCCAGAATATACATACCTGCCCGTCACCGTATTTTTCTGGTTGATTTGAAAATCGAAGCGCGGATTGGCGATAAAACGCCTTTGCGGAATGGAGAGGACATTGGTGTACGGATCAATGATGGCGAGTGTTGAAGGATTCAGGGTGACTCCGTTGATGATTGCCCCATTGTCAATGGCATGCTCTTGGATGTCTACGAAAAAGGATGCCTTTTTGCCCAACGGACCGCTGATGTTTCCACCTGCTTCCTGCAGCAGAAACGGAGCTTTAACTGCTGCATATGGGTTGCGAGAATTCACTGCATCGTGACCGAAGTTGTAGAACATGGTCCCGCGAAATCGATCGGAACCAGGCTTGGTGAAGATTTCAATTCGCCCAAATCCCAACTTATCGTACTCCGGGGAAAACGGATTCTGATTAATGCGAATTTCCCTTATGGAATCTTTGGAAGGCAACTGCCCACCACTGAATCCGTCAATAAAAATGGAGCCACCGTTGGGACCAGCGGAAGGTCCGGCAAGGGCGGCCAGATCCGCAGCCAGGTCTTCAGGATTATCGGCCAGCACATCCAGATCCTTTCCACGCAGCACCAGGGCACTCGCATTCGCAGTCGGATCGGTCCCAAGATTTGCACCGCCAGATTCGTCGTTGACGGTCACTTTTTGCGAGGCAGCCAGCACGATCAGCTTCAGGTCGAGAGTCTGCACTCCGGGCTTTAAGGCTATTTTGATTGGTAATAGACCCATTTCAGGTGCCGTAGCAGTGATGGAATAATCACCGGGAGGCAAGCTATTGAAGGAATAGGTGGCATCACTGCCAGCGGTTTTCGATTGCGATTTTCCATTAGGTCCAGTTAAGGTAATCTTGGCCCCAGGAATGATAGCTGCGGTTTCATCGGAGACTAAACCACGCAGAGAGGCCGATTGGGAAAAGGAAAATTGGGCTAAAAGTAGGAATAAAGAAAGGCGGAGCAGCACCTTACTAGGTTACGACAAAGTGGGGACAGGCAGCCTTGTCCAATGTCGTGTCGTTTCTTGAGAGGCGGGATCGCCTGCCCCACAAAGTAGAAACGGCTTACGGTTCTCCTGAACGCGCCATAATAAGAGCATGGCTGAAAAAGAGGTTCGTCACTCGGTCTGTGCACTCGATTGCCCGGACACGTGCAGCTTACTCATTAACGTCGATGCCGACGCCCACGGTAGCCGACTCCGTGGCAACCCTGACCATCCTGTGACCCGCGGCTTCCTCTGTGGCAAAGTAGCGCGCTACCTTGATCGACAATATTCCCCACAACGTATTCTCCATCCGCTCAAGCGAATTGGTGCAAAGGGCGAAGGCCGCTTTCAACAGATTTCCTGGGACCAGGCACTCGACGAAGTCGCCACTCGCCTGCAGCAAACATCGAACGAATTCGGGCTCGAATCCATTCTCCCCTATAGCTACGCAGGCACCATGGGATTGCTGCAAGGGTCGGGAATGGATCGCCGATTTTTTCATCGACTCGGTGCATCTCGCCTTGACCGAACCATTTGCGCATCTGCTGGTGCAGCAGGTCTTACCCAAACCCTGGGCTCTCGTTACGGCACGGAACCAGAACAATTCATCCATTCGAAATTGATCATCGCCTGGGGTGCTAACATTCTCGGCACCAATGTCCACTTGTGGCCCTTCATCGTCGAAGCCCGGCGCAATGGAGCCAAACTCTATGTCATCGACCCAGTGAAGAATCGCACCGGCTCTCTGGCCGATAAGTTTTTTCCCATCAACCCTGGCAGTGATTTGGCCTTGGCCCTCGGTTTGATGCACGTCATCTTCCGCGATGGCCTGGAAGACAAGCATTACCTGAACCAACACACCTCGGATGCAGATTCGTTGCGGACCCAAGCGATCCCCTACACACCAGAACGCGTCGCTCAATGGACTGGGATTTCTGCGGAGGACATTGTGGCATTGGCTCATGAGTACGCTACAGTGCGCCCCGCCGTTATCCGACTGAACTACGGAGTGCAGCGCAGTGAACGCGGCGGTGCAGCCTTCCGAGCTATCACTATGCTCCCAGCAATCACAGGGTCTTGGAAGGAAGTTGGCGGCGGGTTACAAGCCACCACATCGGGAGCGTTTCAGTTTGATCGTGCCTCGCTGGAACTGCCCACTTTGCAACCGCGCGGCACAGCTCGCCTGGTCAATATGTCGGAATTGGGAACGGCGCTAACCAAGCTTTCCGACCCGCCAGTAAAAGCCATGGTTGTATACAATTCCAATCCTGCGGCCATTGCCCCGAATCAGAATGCCGTCACCAAAGGATTGAAGCGAGAAGATCTGTTCACCGTCGTCCTGGAACAGTTTCAAACAGACACCGCCGATTATGCCGACATCGTTCTACCTGTCACGACATTCCTGGAGCACACCGATCTTTACCTCGCCTACGGTCATTACCACCTACAGTTAGCGAGACCGGCATTGCCGCGTGCAGGTGAGGTTCGTTCTAATACCGAAATCTTCAGAGAACTTGCCAAGCGCTTAGGATTCACGGAACCCTGCTTTGACGAATCGGAAGACGACATGATCCGAGGATTGCTGCGTAGCGGTCATCCGTTCCTTGAAGGCATCACCCTTGAAGAACTCGGTCAGCATCATTCCATTCGTCTCAAAGTTTCTGCTGAGGGCAAGCCCTTCCTACCGTTTGCGGAAGGCGGATTCGGCACTCCTGACGGTCGCGCTCGGTTAAGCCCGGAAGGTCTGGATTATATTCCACCCATTGAAAGTCGCTTTGGGGATCAAGCCCTCAAAGCCAAATATCCATTGGAATTCATCACGCCCAAAAATGACGACAGCATGAATTCCACATTCGGTAATCAATTGGCTGAAGATGCTCAGACGGCAACATTGTGGATGCATGCCGAAGATGCCTTGCATCGCAAAATCAATTCTGGCGATTGGGTGCGCGCATTCAATTCACGCGGAAGCCTGCGTTTGCAGGTGCAAGTAGACGGCAAAGTTTCCCCAGGCGTGGTAATGTCGCCCTCTGTCCGTTGGCCAAAAATGGCCCGCGATAAACAAAATATAAATTTTCTTACCTCAGAACGGCTAACAGACATCGGTGGAGGCCCCACGTTCTATAGCTGTTTGGTACAAGTAGAAGGATGCGGAGATTAATCCTAACCCTGGTGCTGCTAAGCACGGTGGCCAATCTGGAAAGTTGTAAGAGAAGAAAGAAGCAACAAGTTGACTATATTGACGAAGGCGGCGGTCAACTTGCCAGCATTGTGCAGACCGGCAATCCGCGCACTGCCATTCAATTGGTGAAAGGCTTTCACGACGTGGAAAACAATGCCTGGCGTTGGACTGCCGGTAAATTCACAGTGATGCTTCGTCCCCCAGGGAATGCTGCTCAGAAAGGCGCAGTATTGAATTTTAAATTTGTGCTGCCAGAAACAGTGCTGGCCAAGCTCAACGCTGTAACCATT
>JANMWO010000077.1:0-2669 GCA_031394025.1 Acidobacteriota bacterium | reverse complement strand
CGTTCACAGCGCGCAGACCTTCCAGGTGATGGCTAACGCTGCCAACATACCCAACTTCAGCAACCATGCCGCCAGAAAGTTCCCGTTGCACGTTGAGCGTGTACTGCATGGAAATCGGCGTGCGGCGGTCGTAAGGGTTGGCGAAGGTGTAGGGCGTTGCCACGCCAGCGGTGCCACCGGCAATGCTGGACAGCGAGTTAGCCCAAGTCAGATTCGGAGCCAGGGTGTCAGCATTAGAGCGGAGACGTCCAGCCAGGTTCCGAGACATGTCGAATCGCGGATTACCTGTGTCCTGGCTGTAGAAAACACCAGCACCAGCGCGGACCACTGTCTTTGAATTGACTTGATAGCTTATGCCCAAACGAGGTGCCCAATCATTGTTGTCGCGGCCAACCAGGCGGTTGCCTAGGCTGCCGTCGCACTTCACCTGTGGAACTACTGGGTAAGTGGTCGTGGCGGCCTTGATCCAACGAAGACTGATGCCTTCATAGCAATCTGTGCGTTTCGCACCTTGCCGCAGAAAGTAGGGGTGCAGGTTGATGTCAGCTACTGGAGCATTGCGGAAGTCTGTGGGGCGGATGTCGTTGGGGACAATCCCATTAAACAATGTGCCGGTTTGATCTTCCCAAGGCGGTGTGTTTTCGTAGCGCAGGCCAAGGCTTAGAGTGAGGTTCGATTTAATACGCCAGGAATCATCAAAATAGAACGCCATTCCAGTGGCTCGGAAATTGCCTTTAGCAATAGAAACGGCTGCTTCAGATTGGTTGATCTGCCCCAGCATATAGTCGGCGAAGCTCAATCCGCCGAAAGCCACGACACCAGTGCGAGCAGGGTTCAACTGGAAGCTATTGGTGGAAGTTGTGATGAAGGTGAATTGGCCACGGGCAAACTGGTTGCCCACCTGGTTATAGGAATCGCGCCGGAACTCGCCGCCAATCTTGATGTTGTGCTTGCCGCGGATCCAGCTCACGTTGTTGATGAACTGCATGGCGGAATTGTTATTTTCGTACGGACCTTCAGAGGAGTTGCCGAATCCGGAGAATTGGTCAATGGAGACGGATGGAATGCCCCATTGCACAGGAGGTCCACTGGCCAGGCCAGTGATGCCCAGTGAGCCAACCACATCCCGTGAAAACGCCAATTGTGGGCCAGTCGTATTGTAGAACTTGGTGTAGCCGAAGCGGAACTCATTCACCAAAGCGTTGGTGATAACGCGTGTGTTGGAGAACATCCATTGCGACGCGTTGGTGATGATTGCTTCGCCATTGAGGAACAGATTTTCGTTGATCTGATTTTCTTCGCTCTTGCTGTAGCGTCCAAACCAGTTTGACTTAGAGGATTCAACGAAGTCGAAGCGTTGAATGAATTGATCCTTATTCACAGGCCTTCCCAGCGAGATAACGTGGTTGTTTCGCAGACCACTGGCGGGCAGGTTAGGAGCAGGATAGAACTCAAGCAGCTTGACGGAACTTCCATTTAGACGGCCCTGGGGAATGATGTTTCCTGGGAATGGAGTGGCTGTGGTGAAATTGATTCCGTTATCGGTGGTCACTCGGCGGGTGAGTGGATCGTAAATACCGGCTGCCACTTCATTGAAATTGCCTCCACGCATGGCTGTTGAAGGTAATGAGTATGTGCCAACCACATTGCGACGTTGGCGGAACCATTCGTAGTTTGACATGAAGAACAGTTTGTTTTTCCCATTGAAGATTTTAGGAATGATCACTGGTCCGCTAAGAGTAAAGCCAAATTGATTCCACTTGAAGGGATCTTTAACACGTTCCGGACCGGCGAAACGATAGTTCTTTGCATCCAGCTTTTCGTTGCGAAGAAACTCATACGCCGCGCCATGGAAAGTGTTGCCGCCACCTTTGGTGGATACGTTAATCTGTGTTGCACCACGACCGAATTCGGCGGGGTAAACACCAGTCTGCACCTTAAATTCCTGAAGCGCTTCGGCTGATGGAAAAATAACGTAGGTGTTAAAGTTGGGATCTGTGTTTTCTACACCGTCAAGCGTAAAGCGGTTAAAATTGTTGCGTTGACCGGAAACCGAAATGTTCTGATTAGCACGGTCGCCACCCTGCCTTCCATCGGCCTGTCCTGCGCTGGGGAAGCCAAAGCTCACGTTGGGAGCCAAGCCAGCTAAAGAAAGGTAGTTGCGGCCATTGATAGGCAATTCCACAATACGTTTCTGTTCTACAACCGTACCAACTGTGGCATTCTCGGTTTGTAGTGCGGTGGCGGAGGCACTTACTTCAATCGTTTCAGAAACCGCACCCAGAGTTAGGGAAAAATCCTTGCGGATGTTGGACTGTACTTGAACTTCAATATCTTTTTCAATGTTTGCTTTGAAGCCGGTTTTCTCTGTTTTCACCGAGTAAAGGCCGGGTTGCAATGCTGGGAACGCATAACCACCACCGTCGTTTGAAACTGTGGAACGGCTGGCGCCTGTTGATTGGTTGGTAAGAGTGACAGCAGCCCCGGCGATGGCCGCGCCTTGCTGATCGTGGACTTCACCGGAAATGTCACCGAGTGTCTGACTGAAAACCGATGAACTGAAAGCGAGAAAAAGAGCAAAAAACATTGCCCCACTGCGTAGACTTTGACGCATGAAACCTCCCTAAGGTTGTATTGGACACACATTGTCCATGAAAGCTGATTGTACG
>JANMWO010000064.1:0-3621 GCA_031394025.1 Acidobacteriota bacterium | reverse complement strand
AGGACAAGTGGGAGCGACTTACACTATCCTGGTGACTAACTCAGGGACAGGTCCAACAACCGGAGCAGTTGTTACGGTTCAGGACACATTACCTGTTGGACTAACTGCCACCGCCATGTCTGGTTCTGGTTGGACTTGTAACGTGGGTACGGTTAGTTGCACAAGTACGGCGATTGTGGCGGCAAGCAGCCCTTTCCCGGCAATCACCCTGACTGTGAATGTTGCAGCTAACGCGGCAGCATCCTTAACCAACGCTGTAACAGTTGCTGGAGGTGGTGAAACCAACACTACCAACGATGCAGCCAACGACCCCACAGTGATCACCGCTCCAGTGACTTCGGCGGATGCATTCCAGGTAAGGTACGCCGTAAATCTTACAGCAGGGGAATCAGTAATTAACATGACGAATACAGGTGCCAATGGTGCGTCACTAACTGGCCCTGGTTTTGGATCCATAGGTAACATCTGCGTGAATGTGTACGCGTTCTCTCCAGACGAACAATTGGTCTCCTGTTGTTCGTGCCTGATAACTCCGAACGGACTTGCCACCTTATCAGTCAATGCCGATCTGATCAACAACACACTCACAGGTGTGAAGCCGAACTCAGTGGTTGTCAAATTGGTGAATACGGCCGCTGGGCCAAACTTCACTGCTAACAACTGCGCGAATAGCGCATCAACGGCAGGCGGCGCTAGTTTCCCGCTTGCAGGAGGGATGCGAGCCTACGGAACGACAATCCACATCGCTCCCGTGGCTGGCACTTTCGGGGTCACCGAAACCCCCTTCATTCCGGCTACATTAAGTCCAGCCGAATTGGTCAGCATTACAAATCGTTGCACCAACATTGTCGGCAACGGCAGTGGATTTGGAATCTGCCGCTCCTGTCGTGTTGGAGGTTCGGGTTCAGTTCAGTAAGTAATTGAGAGTCAAGGCGGGCAGCCATCGTTCCATGGTTGCCCGTTTAACTTATTGAAAAAAAACCACAGATCTGCTTATCTTCAATCGTGGAGATCCCTCTTATCCACTCGATAAAAATTATCATCTCGCCCAGCTATTTACTCACCTCCATCCATGCCTCATACTCATTGCTAGGAGCCCGCTTCCCTCCTTCCTGTTTTCCGCTCATCGTCTGAGCTTCCACTCGTCACAATTTGTCCAACTTAGGAACCAAGCATGGGAAAAGTGTACCTACTCGGCGCAGGCCCTGGTGACCCAGACCTGTTAACCATCAAAGCCCTCCGCATTTTGCAGAGTGCCGATGTCGTGCTGTATGACCGTCTGGTCAGCCCTGAAATTTTGGCTCTGGCCAACCCACAGGCGCTGTTAATCCACACGGGCAAACGTCACGGCCAACAGGAAGAAATTCAAAACGAAATCAATTCCCTGATGCTGCTGCATGCTTCACAAGATAAAATTGTTGTCCGCCTGAAAAGTGGCGACCCCATGGTTTTTGGGCGTGGCGCTGAAGAATGGGCGCTGCTGCAGGCTCACGGAATTCAAGTGGAACTGGTTCCTGGCATTAGCTCGGCCATCTCAGTTCCAGCACTAGCGGGCATCCCACTTACGTGCAGAGGCATTGCATCCTCCTTCGCTGTGATCACTGGACACAACCAGAAATCAGAAACGCCTGATTGGATGAAGTTCCGCGGCGTGGACACTTTAGTAATTCTGATGGGCGTTGAAAATCGAGTTCGCATTGCGACGGAATTGATCGCGCTCGGCCGTCCCGCATCCGAACCGGTGGCCTTCATTGAACGTGGTTCCACAGATCGGGAACGTGTTGTAATTTCCACGCTGGCCGAAGTATCCCGTGGCGAAGTGGATGTCGCCTCGCCAGCTGTCTGCGTGGTGGGTGAAGTGGTCCGGCTGCGGTCGCAACTTTTTTCAAACACGGTTGAAGAACTGGGGGTGCTGATTGCCCGTTGAACTCCCGCTGCTTCAATATCCGCATGACCATCAATTCACCTTGCTGGTGAAAGACCCTGCCAAGTTGATGCCCACCCGTGCACCCAATCCTGGGGAACAGTACCGGTTCCACTTCGACATGGGTGCATGCATCGGCTGTAAATGTTGCGTGGTGGCATGCAATGAACAAAACGGAAATCCGGCACATCTGAACTGGCGTCGAGTCGGCGAAATTGAAGGCGGCGTGTATCCGGAAACGCAGCGCTGGCACATGTCCATGGGCTGCAATCATTGCCTGGAACCATCTTGCATGACCGGCTGCCCAGTAGAAGCGTATACGAAAGACACGGCAACCGGCATAGTCCTGCACTCTGCTGATACTTGCATTGGCTGCCAATACTGCACCTGGAATTGTTCCTACGGCGTGCCGCAGTACAACGAAGATCGTGGAGTGGTGGGCAAGTGCGATATGTGCCATGGACGCTTGACTACAGGTCAGGCTCCGGCATGCGTCAACGCTTGTCCGGAAGGTGCCATCATGATTGAACTGGTGGACATGTTGGCATGGAGTCGCGATCATGCCCTTGGCGATGCTCCGGGCATGCCTTCTTCCGACGATAGTCTTTCCACAACTCGGGTCACTATGCCGGCGAAAGCTATGCCGGAACTGGGTCGCGTTGACGTGGCTCGTGTACAGCCCCAGCACGTCCATTTATCGCTGGTATTTCTGTTAGTCCTAACGCAACTCTCCGCTGGTGCTTTCGCGACGTTCGCGTTGCTGGAACTGCTTGGGCAACAGCTTTCGCCACTATCCGCCATCTTGCCGCTAGCCATTGCGATGATCGCTCTTGCAGCCGCGCCGATGCACTTGGGTCGACCCATTCACGCCTATCGGGCCATCAAAAACTGGAAGCGCAGTTGGCTGAGTCGTGAGATTTTAGGCCTATCCGTATTCGCCGGTGCAGCCACCGCTTACGCTGGTGCCTTATTCTTAAACTTGCCGTTCACCAAATTACTTTCCTTAGGCGCACTGGGCGCAGGTTGCCTTGGCGTTCTCTGCTCTGCGCGCATTTACATGGTGAAGGCGCGACCATCCTGGAATAGCAACTTCACCATTTCTGATTTCTTCCTTACAGCGGCCATGCTTGGACCACGAATTGTGCTGATGGCAGGGGCTAGTGATTCCCCTGTTGTATACGCCTTCGCCGTTGCCGCATCCGTTCTTCAAGCCGTCAATCATCTCCTGAAAGATCATTGGCTACGCTCATCGGAAATGTACGAACTCTCCTTGCCTGCGGGGCTGCTCAGAGGTCCACTGTTCAATCCTTCTTATGCCCGCTACATTTTGTGGATGCTGGCGTTGATCACACTTAGGTATAGTCCAGCAGCATCGTTCCTCTGTGCTTTGGCCGCTGAAATGTTGAGCCGCTGGTTGTTCTTCGCAAGTGTCGTCCCCAAGACAGTTGCATCTACTTTCCTTACTCCAAGGGGCGCACACTAATGAATTGGAAGCGCCTCATTGGCTTGGATAATTTGAGTGAACAATATAAGTTCACAACAGATCCTGTATTGGGTTATACGTCCTCCAAACGCTCGGCAGACAAATGGGTGAAAAGCACATGCGGTTACTGTTCAGTGGGCTGCGGCATGGAACTCGGCGTGACCGATGGCAAGCTGGTAGCCGTTCGCGGATGGGAATCACACCCCGTTAATTT
>JANMWO010000022.1:0-25897 GCA_031394025.1 Acidobacteriota bacterium | reverse complement strand
ACTGCCATTTGTTCAACTGCAGATGGATAACGAATAGGCACTTTGAATCTCCAAAACGCTTCCTTGGAAAGCTCTTCCGCACCCGTAGTTCGGAATTTCATCTTGAAGAGTTGTTCACCGTTAGCGTGCATCCACTGTTTTCCAACTTTGAATGTCACGTGAATGGGGGAACTTAGTAGGTCGCCTCGGCCTACAGCAACCTCCATTGCACCCTTCGCCGCTACCTTCATAGCCCCACCGACATTTAGCATTAACCCGACGCCACTTCCCCAATATGCCCCTCGTCGGTATGCGCTTGAGTTGAAGTCAATAATATCGTTGGTGCCCATTCCTTTACGAGCCCACCAAGTAGCATTCCACGTCAGACTATCTCCAGCGCCAGCAAAGAATTCCGTGCTTGGCTCAGCGTAGTTCTGAATGAAGAACTGGGTCAGCCTGAACTTACCCTTATAATCATGATGTGAAACGGAGGCAGAGCAAGCTGGCACTATTCCTAGTTTCTGCAGATTTGAAATCAATCACAAAAAGTTATTAGTTTGAATAAGTTATGGCTTAGTTCAACATCCGATTGCGAGCGAGCTCCCAGCGAACAGCTGGCGAGGCATGTCGGAATCTGCGAGCGCGAAGTAAGCAATATCCTCGATATAAGAGCCCAAACTCGCCTAAAGAGCTGTAAAACTGTCCTTTTTGCATCCCCGTACAAACACGAAAATTGTGCCACTCGGCTCTGCCTCCTTATTGGTGAGTCGAAAAGGTGTAAGTTCAGGCTGACCCAGCATTTCATTGCCCCAAAGTAATCGAGGCCCGTCTCCGCATCCCGTTCCTTGCCGGTGAATCGCTTCTGCTCGTTGCCTTGGGAGTTGAAACTAGCGAGATACGGAGCCCCCCTTCCATTCACGTCACTCGCAATATCCTCACCAAACGGCTTGTAGTCAAACTGCCGCTCAATCGTCCCATCATCCTTCACTAACGCCCGCGTCGACCCCAAATGATCATCCACCATCCACCGAGTCCACAGACCGTCCTAGAAGCCCAACCGCAATCCGAACCGGAACTCCCGCGACCGGCCTAATGCGTCGGCCGATTGCGTCGCAGTAATTCTTCCGAAGTTGCCGCTGTTCGCATTCCCGTTGGGGTTGGCGAAGTGGGGGGTATTGCTGATGTTGAAGCCTTCCGCCCGTGCCTGGAGGTTGATCTTTTCGGTCATCTTAAAGGTACGGAAGAGGCTCAGATCCGAATTAATCACGCCGGGACCGCGCATGGTATTCCGGCCTACGGTGCCGAAGCGGGCGCCGGTCGGCCGCGCAAAAGCGCTTGTGTCAAACCATGTGCCATCGTCGCCCGCCAGCCCGATCTTGGCCACGTCCAACTTAACCTGATCTGGCGTCTGGGTATTACCTGGCATGTTCAGAGACGATCCGGAGGCGCTTAGCGTAAACGGCCGCCCCATGTAGGCCGCGAAAATCCCATTCGCCTGCCAGCCACCCAGAACTGCACCCGCCATCCCGTTTTGTAAGAACTTCTTCCCCTTGCCGAAAGGCATCTCATATACCCATCCCAACTGGAAAATATGCGGCACGTCGTGAGAGGCGGTCGCACGGTTACGGTTGAAGACACTTGTGGCATTCCAGGTGAAACCTGTCCAATCGCTGTATGCTGCCATGTCGATTGCGTGGGAGTAGGTGTAAGCACTCTTCAGGAACAAGCCGCCCTTCACTCGACGGTTCAATGTTACCTGCAGTGAATGGTAATTGCTATGCGTCCGACCGTTCCATTCCCGCGTTGTCGCCGTGCGGCCGAATTTGGGAAACAGCAGACGCCCGGCGTTTCCGGAACCCGGAATCTGGGAGGCGTTGATGTCCAGGAAGGCGAAGCCATTCACAGTCGCAGTACCGACATAGCCCACTGACGTGATGAATTCACCCGGAAACTTCCGTTCGATAACGAAGTTCCAAGACTGAACGTAGCCGCGCTTCATCTCCTGATTGGCGATGGGGTAGCCCATTTCGCTCACGCTTGGCAGGGGAACCCGGCCCTTGTTGATGTCGGGACAGCAAATTTGGGGTATGCCAACATCGCCGCCAAGTGGACGGTTGGGCACGCCCAACTTGACATAGGTGGGGTCAGTGGTCACCGGCGCATAGCCATTGGTGCCGTTGAATACAGAAACAATGGTTAGCGGATACCAGCCGCGCAAGGCCTGCGCGCCCCAGGGATGTGGAACAAAGGTGAGTCCGTAGCCCGTGCGAATCACGGTGTTCCGGTCCCACTGGTAGGCTAAGCCAAGGCGCGGAGCAAAGAGCTTCTTGCTGTAACCAACGCCGACGTCGATCGGGATACCCCCTTTGCCGCCGATCAGAACCTCGTTGGTAGTTGGGTCATAGGATTCAATGCCGAGACCCGCCGAACGAGTCCGGTTCGGATATAATTCCCAACGCAGACCGAGGTTCACCGTCAGTTTGTTGGTCGCCCGCCACCGGTCACGGAAGAAGAGCGCGTACTGGTTCTCCATGCTGTCCATTTTGATGAACTGGCTGCTCTTTGACGAACTGCTGGCGGAGCCAAGCAGAAAGGCGGCCATGCTGTTCCATCCATTCTCAAACGAAGGCGTGCCGCCCTGGAAGCCGCCGGCGGACAGCAAGGCAGCGGGATTCAACCCCGTCAACGCAGCCCCGAAGCCGAAGGCGCCGCGCGGGCCGTCGCCCAACTCCGGCTGCCAGTGGTTCATCAGGTGATGGACGTAGTCAAATCCAAACCGGAATTCGTGGGCCCCCTTAATCCAACTGCCGTTGGTGTTGAACGTTAACGATTGGTCATTGCGGAAAAGCGGATTCCATCCTTCCGGGTTGCCCAGGGTCGAATAGTCAGTAAAGTTAAAAGCGGGAAGGCCATTTTCACGCGGGTCGGGTCCGTTGGTTCCAGGAATTCCAAAAACGTCTTTGCCATAAGCCTTATCGAGGTCCGGTGGCTTTACGTTCTGGCCGAATCGCGTCCAGCCGATTGTCCCGTCCAGAAGGAAGTTGGGAGTGACCGTGTAAGTCTGGCCGATGCCGGCAATCTGCACCAGGGTATGGCCGTCGCCGAGGCCTCCATCACACAGACACGAACCGCCCGCCTGGCCCAGGCCGAAGTCTCCGTGCACCAGCGCGTTCATCGTACTGTACTTGACCCAAAGCTGATGCTTCTGGTTTCGGTTCCAATTTACCTTGGCGTCAATGTTGTCACGGTTGAACCGCTGCGTACCGATATTGAAGAAGTTGTTGAGGTCATTGCTCTGGTTCGGCTGTGGAACCAGGGCCAGCAGTTTCCCCGTCGCCGTATTGAGCCGCGAGGCAGGTAATACGTTGTTTCGCCCATTGCTCGAAAACACAGAGCGCCCCGTCCCATCCAGGTTCCCCGAGTAGGGATCAAAGACCATTCCTTGGCGAAGGTTCGTAATACCTCCCTCAGTCGTCGGAACCGCAATTGCGCCACCGCTCGAGTTCAGAATCGGCGCGCCCAGTTTCCGGCTGAAGTCGCCGCTCCGGAAGTCGGCCGTTGGTACCGAGTAGAGCCCGCTGCGCCCCACCCGTTCCGCAGTGCGCTCCCAATCCGCAAAGAAGAACAGCTTACCTTTCTTGATGGGTCCTCCTAAGCTGCCTCCATCAATATTGCGGATGCCCTTCGGCTTTCTGGTCACACCGTTCCGGTTCTCGTCCCACAGCATCGCCCGCGCGGCAGCGTTGGCATGCAAGGCGAAGGCGCTGCCGTGGAATTGGTTGGTACCGGACTTCGTGCTAATGGTCACCGCAGCCCCGCCCGTCATACCTTGTTCGGCGTCGAAGCTATTGGTGGAAATATTCACTTCTTCAATGCTCTCCACCGGCGGAACGTAGACTGTGTGATGGGGCATGGTAACCAGAACATTCGCCGAGCCGTCGACACGCGTGTTGTTGGCCGCTCGTTCGGCGCCGTTAACATTGGTGGTGAGCGAACGTCCGGGCGTATCGATGACTGCATTCTGAAACCGCGCTGGGGTGGCTCCAGGTACGAGATTGATCAGGCTCTGGTAGTTCCTGTAACCGGCCAGCGGCAGGTCGCCGATTGCCTTCGCGTCCAGGTTCACGTTCACATCGGTTTTGGCAGTCTGCAGTTGTACAGCGCTTCCTTCTACGGTCACAGAGTCGGTAACCGCGCCGACATCAAGGGTCATTTCGAGTCGAGTTACGTTGTTAATGCGCACATCTACACTCTTTTGCGTGAGGGGCTTGAAGCCCGGTGCGCTAGTTGAAACATCGTAACTGCCCTGGGGTAGGTTTTGGATGGCAAAATAACCGGCAGCATCCGTCGTCGTGCTACGGGTAAGACCGGTGGATAGATTGGCTATAGTTACGACGGCTGAGGCCACAACACCCTTGCTCTGGTCGGTCACTGTACCAGTTAGCGAACCGTACAGCACTTGGGCGGAAACATCGCAGGACGCTGCCGAAATCAGAAAGAGCGCGGTCAACATAGACCGAATTGAACTCAGTGTGAGTAATCCATTACTGAGAACCATGAACACCTCCCGGTGGACAAAACAAAGATGATAGGACACTACTCCTAAGTCGCCCCGGTGTCAAGCCCTAGTCTTATCCATGTCAAGGCAAAGTAGAAATGTCCCCTTTTGCCCAGGCGGGTGAAAAGGGCATGTTAGTCTGTGCATGCTGGTGAAGCGGAGACGGGCCATGCTGGCGAGCACCCCGATCAAGGAATAGCCAGTCAACTCATCGTGGACGATGGGCACCAGGACGCGATCCTCCCGATGCGTTCTTTGACCTGGCCCGGGCTCGACCAACGGGAGGCGGTACCCCGGCCCAGATTTAACCCATCGGACCGATAGATTCCGCCATGCCTCAAAAACGCAATCGGAGTTTCTGCGTGTTCCGAAGCGCACGATGGTGCCAAAGGGCTTGCCCGCAATCTGCTCCTGAGCCTCATCCAGTCTGACCACGTTTTGCTGATCTCCGATGAAATGCTTTATGAACTGGCCAAGGTCCTACGCTATCCGCCAATGTTGGCGCTTCATGGCCTTTCAGAGGGCCGAATATTTGACTACGTCGGATCCCTGCGTGAGGCCATGGAAATCGTTCGTATTAACGTCCTTGTTAGTGCAATCATGCGCCACCACCCCATTTCGCCTATCCTGAAAGCGAATGCTAACCCGCTGCTTACTTGCCCTCACCCTGCTGATTCCCGCCTCCGCTGCCGAATGGGATCAGACAGCGTTTCCCGATTGGAGCGACCGTGCTGTGCTTCGTCTCCTCACTGGGTCCGCTTGGTCCAAACCTCGTACCGTTCAATTCACTTGGCGGAAACGGGAAGAGGGGCCGTTCAGCTACAAGAACATTCCTGGTGCCGATCATGGCGGGCAACCCAACATCGGTAGTCCCGTCGGTGGCATTGGGGCGCGCAAATCGCACTTGCCCGACAAGGCCAACATTCTCCTTCGATGGTCCAATGCGCTGCCTGTTCGACAAGCCAAAGCGCTCTATCAAGTGAGAGAAGATAAGTTACCGTCGACAAAGCTCAATGAGTTAGTGGGCGTCCCCGAACCCACTTACGTTTTGGAGCTGTTTGGACTTCCCGCAGAGATTGCCTACCAGGGCACAGGCACAGTTGAATCGCTGCTAATGCAATCGGCCAAGCTGCGTACAAAAACGGGACGAAGCATTAAACCCGCCCGCGTTTCAGTAACTACATCGGGCTTACAACTGCGGATTTTTATCCATTTCACAAAGCAGTTTGCACTTACTCTGGCCGATAAAGAACTGGAGTTTACCGCCGACCTGCAATTGTTCCAATTGAAGGAGACATTCCAACTGAGCGATATGGTTTATCAAGGCGCACTGGATTTGTAAGTGGGCTCAAAAACTCACGCGCAAACTGAGCTGAAGGCTACGTGGGGCATTCGCCTGCGCCAAGGTCACAATGCCGAATTGACTGGATGTGGCGCTGTTGGTTGGGTTTCCGAAACGTGGCGTGTTGAACGCGTTGAACGCCTCTGTTCGGAATTCCGCCCGGAAGCCTTCCCGGATTTGGAACGACTTGAACAGGGAAAAGTTGAACTCGGCGGGAACGCGAGCTCGCACGCTGCTCCATTCCGGTTCGGGCGTGGTAATCAGGGTGAACGGCTTCTGGATGATCCAGGCCACCGGCTCACTTTCACTGGCGCAGTTTTGACGCTTACCCGTATTGTTATTGGTGGTGCAGGTATTGAACCAGCGATTATACGAAGGCTGCGCCAGTGCCGGATCAACTCCCGTGGAATTGGCTCCGCCGATGCCGATGAGTCCGCCCGGGAACACAGAGAAGATCCCCGACACTTGCCATCCACCCAACATGGATTTAGTTAAGCCTCTGCTCTGCTTGAAGAAGGGAAGGCTGTAGGTGCTGGCCAAGTTGTACTGCCAAGGTGGAATGCCACCGTCGCGGGTGATGAACTGACCAATAGGGTCAATGCCATTGTTCTGGTAAGTGGTGAAGGTCTTGCTTTTGGAAAACGTGCCAGTAAACAGAACCGTCAGTCCAGCAGACAGCCGCTTTTCCAGGCGGACAAGAACAGCATTGTAGGCCGCCGTGCCAATGCTGCGGTTTGATTCTGTGACACCCGTGAACTGAGGGTAAGGCAACAGAGATTGCAGCAAAGTCATGGTTGAACCGTTGAGTGAGGAGCCGGGCAGCAGGCCACCAAACGGATTCGGCACCGTGGTTCCAGTCAGATTCGCCCCGTTCGCCAGATACTGTTCCGCAGTGATTCCGTTCATATTTCTGGACGTGGACAACTGGCGGCTGCGGCTGCCACTGTACGAGACTTCCACTACAGAACGGAACGGCAATTCATATTGGACGCCGGTGGAGAAGCTGTGCAGGAACGGGACCGTGCGTTGTCCATACACATACGAAACGCTCTGCCCTACGTTGGTGAGCAACCCCTGGGAGCGACCCGGTGCGGGAAGGATTCCATCTGGGAATGGATTGGATAGCATTCCGCAAGCGGCACCACTACAATTTGGCGTGGTGATGGGGATAATGCCGGCGTTCGAGAGCGATGCGGCGGGCGAAGTGGCGTAACTGAATCCGGTGGTGGGTGCCACATCGGCGGTGGGAGCAAACGTCATTCCCCATCCGCCACGAATCACGAGTTTGGGGCCGATGCGATACGCATAGCCAGCGCGTGGGCCAAAGTTATTCAGGTCGCGTTTATAAGGCAGCCGGTGACTGCTGTCGGCGAACAATAATCCGCCGCGGACTGTCGGCCCGTTCGCTGAACCTAGTCGAGTAGTTGCAGTGGTGTCGAAGCCGTTAACCAGATGATCGAACCGATCCGTGACGGGCGACTCATAATCCCAACGAAGCCCCAAGTTGAGTGTTAGATTCTTGGTGACACGCCAATCGTCCTGTACGAACACTGAATAGTAGCGTTGCCCTTGTGCCGCCTGATTCACGTAGCTGCTGCTCAGCGAATTTGGATAGCCTAGAAGGAGCGAAGCTAAACCGTCCCCAGAGGTGGAAGCGGCAACCAATGGGTTGGCTCGCGTTTCATTGAGTGCGAAGTTGAAGGTGGCGAAACCGGAAGGATTGGATTGGTTGTTGAACATCACACGGGCGTCACCGCCGAACTTTATGGTGTGCGCGCCAACAGCTTTCGATAGGCTTTCGCCTACCGACCAGGTGTCGCTGAAATTGAGCGTGTCCCCGGCTCGCCCTAGTGGACTAAAGCCGCCGATATTGATTACGGGGAAAGACTTGGCCTGCACCTGGCCAACCAGCGACGGCGAAAATCCGAGGGCTGCCGGGTCGTATCCGAACGAATACGGGTGGATGGCGAACTGGTGCCGATTCCAACTGATTCGCGCCGTGGAAATCAGGCTGGGCGTAAGCGTAGATGTGAGGTTGACCGTGGCCAGGTGGTTGATGCGCCAATGCGTATAGGATGTAGATGCCTCAGGGTGTCCGGCAGCCAGGTAGTCGGCTAAGCCCAGACCCAATCCGTTGGTCTGATGACGGTTGGAACGAGCGAAATTCACAAAGAACTTGTGTTTGTCGTTGATAGTCTGGTCCACACGGGCAACGTGGGCGTTGTAAGGTTCCAGATCGGGGTTGGGAGTCACCAAAAGATTCGGTTGGCCTCTGGGAACCAGGCCCAGATTAGGCTTTAGCTGGATTTGCATCACCTTGGCCGCAATGGGATTGATCAGGCTCGGGGGGATTCTATTGCCAGCGTATGGAGTGCGCGTATAAGTACCGCCGCTTTGTATCGTGGTGAGCGGATCGTAGATGGATACGATGGGTCCGCTGATTCCAGCGGCGTAAGTTTGGGAAAAATCGCCGATTTTCTGGAGATCGGTAGGAACCACCATGCTCGATGGCGATGGCCTTACGTCACGGAAGATGTCCAGGGTATACATGAAAAAGGTTTTGTCTTT
Organism: Acidobacteriota bacterium; assembly: GCA_031394025.1. Lineage (GTDB taxonomy): Bacteria > Acidobacteriota > Terriglobia > Bryobacterales > Bryobacteraceae > JANXSF01. The sequence goes on along the minus strand of JANMWO010000022.1, from coordinate 17,450 downwards.
GCCGTTATAAACCTTTGGGATCAGCACCGGTCCGGAAAAGGTGATGCCCGCTTCATGCAACCGGTACGATGTTTTTGTTCCTCCGGCAGCGTTCGATTCAAACGTGTTGGCATTCAAAATATCGTTGCGCACAAACCACCATGCGGCACCGTGATAACTGTTGGTACCGCTGCGCAGGCTCACACTCATAACGCCGCCGCCAGTGCGACCGTATTCGGCGTCATATAGATTGGTCTGAATTCTGACCTCACCCACCGCTTCCGGTGGAGGAACAATGCTGACATTCGAGGGCGAGGTGGATTCCCGCTGTGTATTGGGTGCGCCATCCAGCAAAACCTCGTTGGTGTTGGCCGCCCCGCCGTTGATTCTCACACCATTTTCGCCGTTGTCGAACGGACGCAGGCCGAAGGTACTTTGGACCCTACCGCTAACGCCGGCAGTCATCTGGGCCAGGTCGAAAACGTTACGCCCGCGGGTGGGCAGCGCCTGCACCAGTTCCTTGTTGATTACGGTGCCCTGGCTTGCGGATTGCGTTTCGAGCAAGGGCACTTCTGAATTGACGGTAACGGTTTCCGTGGTGCCGCCTAAGTCCAGCTTAAAATCTAAAGCCATGCGGTCAGCAACGCGAAGTTCCACGCTGCGCTGAATGGTGGTTTTGAATCCGAGTGCGGACACAGTGACGGAATATTGACCAGGATTGAGAGGGGGCACAGTGTATAGGCCATGATCGTTGGTGACCGTCTTTGAGGTGACGTTCGTCTCCAGATTCTTGACATCCACCGTGGCCAGCGGCACTACCGCCCCTTGCGGATCGGTGATGGTTCCACTGATGATTGCGCGGGATTCCTGTCCCCAGCAGCAGACCATCAACAGATTGAGTGCGAGCGAAAGCCGCACCAAGGAACGAAGATTCATTTTCCCCTCCAGCCAACAACTTGGTCGAACGGAGTTCTAATCGTTCAGCATGCGCCTAAAACCTCTTGGCTAGAGCTGAAAAAATGATCCCGTATTTCGAACAGGATTATAGTATATCCCCGTCAAGCCTTCTCTATTGCGCGAACGCAAATTCTATTTTCGATTCTTCCGAATGTCAGAATACTTCTTGCCCCCGGCATTCGATTCGTTCCACTGCGGAGCCTTCTTATTATTGGCCATGGCCAACACTCCCGCAGCCAGTGCGTTGGTTAACTTCGCCATGTTCGGGTAGTCCAGCTTTTCCCAAGTATCTGTCCGCTGATGATAATCAGGAAACTCATACCCTAGGCTGGCAGTTGTGGACGGCACGCCCACATCGGCCATCGATTGATTATCGGATTGTGCAAAGAACGGATCGCTCATCTGTTCCTTCTTGAACAGCCGCACGCCGTAACGCTGCGCAGCGCGGCTTAGAGTTACGCTGATGTTCGTGAAATCGAAACCAGTCAGGTTGTAGGCGGCCAGTTCCTTTTCCCCATCCACATCGGTACGACCCAGTTGTTCCAAATTGATTTGGCCGACCATCTTTTCAATAGGAATCACCGGATTCTTGCCGTAATATCGCGACCCCACCAGCCCATCTTCTTCGCCATAAAAGGCAGTAAACACAATGCTCCGCTTGGGCTTTTTGCCCGCCAGTGCACTGGCGATTTCGAGCATCGCCGCCACGCCCGATGCGTCGTCATTGGCCCCATGAAACACCAAATCACCAGGGCCGGAAAGACTGCGGCCAAGGTGATCGTAGTGGGCGGAAACCATGATGAAGCTGTCCTTCAACTTGGGGTCAGACCCGCGTAGGATGCCCAGCACGTTACGCACTTCGGCAGCTTCATCTTTCGGTGCGGCAGCGTGGAAAGTCAATTTCGCAGAGGTCAATCCATCCGGTAACTTGGCCGCCAATTCAGCCGCTTCTTTGGAATGCAGGCGCAGCAAACCAGGTTGGGCACGAGCCAGGCGGGGCGTACCGAAACCATCGGCATACGGACTGGGATCAATCATGAGTATGGTTAATGGCTGCCATCCAGTGATCTTCCTAAGTAATGCGAAAGGCCGGACGCCGACTTTCGTTACAAGCAGAATTGGGCGACCACGGACGTCGTCTTCGGTAAGCTTATCGCCAGCGTTGGCATCGTTGATTTCCAACTTATAAATAGGAACTCCGTCAATGGAAGCCGCTCCGCTCAGCGAACCGGAGACTTGGTTGGCATCCATGCTGAGGCGCGTGGAACCTTCTTCAATGGTCAGCGCAAAGCCATCCATCGGTTGGCGACGCAGAGTGGGTTTGGCCAATTGGAAATAACTACCATCGACGGGCGCTTCCAGTCCTATGCGACGAAACCAGGATGCAATGTAAGCGGCTGCGGCATCCAACCCCTTCGACGGACTGCGACGCCCTTCCAACGCATCGGAGGAAAGGAACGAAACGTGTTGAGTGAGCGCTTCCGGAGCTACATGCATGGGCCCACGCTGAGCGAAGGCCAAGGCTGCAAGTGGGAAGACGAACAGGATTCTGGTCATAATAAGGGCCAGATTGAATTGTAGTGCGATGCAGTCGCGTTATGGAACTACTTGGGTTCCAATGAAAGCAACATTTTACTATTCGGTGAATAGTAGAGCTTCAAACTGGGCGTATAGCGGTCATACTTTGAGTGCAGCACCTCGAACGCATTTTGCGACACCTCAAAATATTCACCTTTTATGCAGTAATTATACACAGATTCCTTCATTCCCCATAAACGAGAGGTGCCTTGCGCGGGCCGTTCCTCCCAACTGGAAGTGGTGCGACCTTCAATGCTGGCCGACTTCCCAGCCAACAAATCCTGTATCAATAAAAAGATCAGGCTACTGCTGCTGGCCAAGCCAATCAGAAATGAGCCAACTGCCCCAAAAGTGACCACCCAATACCCAGCCACAGCATACTGAAAGATAAAATACTGCAAGATGCCGGGTACAAATTCGCGAATAAACCATGAAAAAATCAGCCATCCAGCCAGCGTGCCTCCAGAAATCAGCACTGGGCTAAGAGCCTGCAACCCCAACTTGCGGAACTGCCGGTCACTGATCTTCCCTGCTCGGTTCTGAGTCAGATCATCATCGCTAAAGTTATTCGCCTTGGCCAGTTCGGTGAGCATTTGGTCTGTGGTTGACATGATTCCCTCTATTTATTGGCTATATCGGCGAATTGCGTTGGATACTGTATGTCTGGCAAACTAACATATCCCACTCCTCCACATTTGCCGCTATCCAATCGCCAAAGTTTGCTAGAATCTCGACATGTCAATACGCCCGCTGCTCGCGACCTTATTCGTGCTTCTCCCGCTTAGTTTCGCTAGCGGTGTTCGTGTGGAATTCGATCCCACACGGCCCGAGGTGGGTCCCTTCCCGTCGGACTTTCTCACCGTGTCCGATGCCGCGCAGCGCACCGGCTTGCGCATGAATCTTCCCTTGCCCGATTGCAAAGCTCTCCCCAGTGATTGCGGAGAAATTGCTTTGATCAATCAGTTGGACGGCTTCAATCCTTACGCCCGAATGAACGTAAAATTTTCCGCGCCAATCAACACGGCCACATTGCGTAACGGCCTGATGTACGTGTGGCTGGATCCGGTGCTGAGCGGGCGGTTTAATCTTGGACCAGTGGGGTTGACCACCGCCATCAATCAGCCAGTTTATGATCCGGCTACCAACACCGCTTACGCCAAACCCGACGATATGTTGGAAAGCGGACGTCGCTATCTGATCGTTGTCACCGATGCTGTTCGCGATGCTGCCGGTGATGCGGTGGAAGCCGATGAGGGCTTCAATCTCTGCCTGGCCAAGCAGCTTGGCGGCATTTATTGCCAGCAACTTTCCGATGCTCTGACGCGCGTTCGTCCCAGCCTTGGTTCTGCCAAAGTGGTTGGGGCCAGCATCTATACGGCACTATCCGCTACGGCTTGGTTTGAACAGGTGCTGCCGGTGGTTAATCAGACTCCGGTCAATTTCACGCGCACGGGCACCACTAATTCCATTTCCCTTGCCAATGTTCAAAGCGTTGTTTATCGTAAAAACACATCAGCAAAAGCGCCTGACCAATTCAACGATGTAACGCTACCTCTTAGTGCCGCTTTGACCGCCCAATTCGGACTGGGTAGCGTGGCCTTCGGATCTTTCCGCTCCCCACGGTTCATTGGGCCCACGTTTTTCATCCCTTTAATTCCCACCCTCAGTTCACCAACACCTTCGTCATCGGAGGAAATTTTCTTCCATGTATGGTTACCCAAATCTGCTGCACCGCCGCGCGGCTATCCGGTGATTCTGGCTGGTCATGGTCTGGGGGATCACAGGTTTGGAATGCCCAGCATCATCGCTTCCGCCAACGCGCTGGGCTATGCCGTTGTGGCGATGAATGCCATCGGCCATGGCACTGGCCCTAAGAGCACCGTGCAGTTCAGCAGGACCGATGGGACCGTGGTTGAGTTCCCTGCACCGGGCCGCGGCGTTGACCTGGATGGCAACGGCCGGATTGACGATGCCGAAGGTTGCGTTGTAACTTTTCCCGGCAATCCCATAGGGCTGCGCGATTGTTTCCGGCAAACTGTGGTGGATTATTTGCAGTTGATTCACGGAATCCGCAATGGTATTGATCTTGACGGTGACGGGCGTTTCGATTTAGACCCAACTTCCATTTCCTACTTTGGGCAGTCGCTGGGTGCCGGGTACGGTGCCATTTTGACGGCCGTTTGTCCAGACATCAACGCGGCTGTGTTGAATGTGCCGCCCGGCGCGCAAACCGACGTTCGCCTTTCTCCAACCCTCAGGCCTTTGGCCGTCGGCATCTTCGCACTTCGCCAGCCGTCTCTGCTAAATAAAGGAGTGGAATTTGAAGACGATATCCCGCTTCGCTACCAGCCTGTGAAGTTGCGCACAACTCCCGGTTCACCGGCTATCCAAGATTTTATTGAACGGATTGACTGGTTAGAAGCCATGTCATCCAACGTCGTACTTGCACCACATATGAAGCAGGCGACCTTACCCGGTCAGCCCATTAAGCGGGTGCTTTTTCAAATGGCGTTGGGCGACCGGACTGTGGCCAACCCCTCCACCACATCGTTGATACGCGCGGCCAATATGACCAATCAAATGTCGCTCTATCGGTTCGATATCGCAAAGACGATTGATCCCACTTTGCCAGCCAATCCACATACTTTCCTCATACCGCTGGGCAGCACCGCATCGACCATCATCGGCTTTGCCACCTTGCAACAAGGGTTCGCATTCCTAGCATCCGGCACCACAGTTGTCCCCGATGCGAATGCCTTCGTGCGGCCACTTTTGGGCAAAGATCTATTTGAGACGCCGACGTTTTTGCCCGAACAATAACTGCTCTGTTCCCAGTAGGCATCCCTGCCTGTCTTGTCCAGGGTCAGGGGATTAGAGGACTATCGGGCAGCGTGTTGAATGGCTCTGATACAATCGCTTCACAGCAATGGTCACTCTCTTCCGCAGCCTGCTCCCTCTGATCCTCGCCATTCCCCTGGCCCAAGCCACGGATCTGTCAAAGGCCATCGTTGTCCTTCCCTTGCAGCCTTCCGCTTTGGAAAGCAAGGCGGCCACCGTACTGATTGAGGAAATCGAAAAGCGATCTCAGGTGCGCCTGGCCATCGGTCCAGCATCGGCAACCTCCATCGTTTTTGGACGACGCACAGGCCCTGCCGAAGGATTCAGTATCAGCACCAGCGGCAGCCGTATCGAAATCAATTCCAGCGATGGTCGTGGTGCACTCTATGGCGCAGGTTACTTACTCCGTAAGTTAGACTTATCGCGACAGCGTGTGGAACTGCCCGTGGCTATTAACATAACCACCGCCCCACAAACCAAACTGCGCGGTCATCAACTGGGCTATCGTCCCAAAACCAATTCTTACGATGCCTGGAATGTGGCCATGTGGGAACAATACATTCGCGACCTTGCCATCTTTGGAACCAATGCCATTGAACTGATTCCACCGCGGTCCGATGACGATGACGATAGTCCACATTTCCCCAAAGACAAGCTGGCCATGATGATCGAAATGTCGCGCCTGGGCCATGAGTACGGGATGGATGTGTGGGCTTGGTACCCAGCCTTGGATAAAGCTTACGGCGACCCAGCAACAGTTGCTTTTGCCCTCAAAGAATGGGCCGATGTGGTGAGTAAGTTGCCTTATCTGGACGCCCTGTTCGTCCCCGGTGGCGACCCTGGCCATACCGAACCACGCTACTTGATGAACCTGTTAGAGAAGCAGAAGACTTCGCTCCGTCGCTTTCATCCGAAATTGCAAATGTGGATGGCCCCACAAGGTTTTGACAAAGACTGGCGCGATCAATTCTATGCACTTCTCAATCAGCAGCCCACCTGGTTGGACGGTTTGGTGCATGGTCCGCAAATGCACATGACCTTGGCTGAATTTCGTAACATGGTCCCCGCCCGCTACCCCATTCGCACTTACCCGGACATTACTCACAGTCGTCAGGCGCAATACCTGGTCCCGAATTGGGATCTGGCGTTTGCCTCCACGCTGGGACGCGAACCAATCAACCCCAGGCCAGTGGATCAGGCCATTATTTTTCGTGCATTCAACCAGTACACTATCGGATTTCTGACTTACTCAGAAGGTTGTAATGACGACGTGAATAAGTTTGTCTGGAGTAGCTTGGGTTGGGACAACAAACAGAACATCATTGATCTATTGCGCGATTACAGCCGCTATTTTATTGGCTCAAACTTCACCGACGGTTTTGCCCAAGGTCTTCTCAGCCTGGAAAATAATTGGCGAGGTCCGCTGCTAACCAATGCCAATGTAGGCGTCACGCTAGCGCAATTTCAACAGATGGAACGGGAATCCACGCCCCAACAAAAACTAAATTGGCGATTCCAACAAGCGCTCTATCGGGCCTATTACGATGCCTACACGCGCAGTCGCTTGCTGTACGAAAGCAGTCTGGAAGAACAAGCCACCGCCCGTCTTCGCGACGCCCCGCAATTGACTGCTTTGGTGGCCATGAATGAAGCCGAACGCATTCTGGAACGCAGCGTGTTGGAACGGACGGCAAGCACTGTTCGTGCCCGTGTGTTTGAACTGGCGGAAGCGTTGTATCAAAGCGTTCGCATGCAGCTTCACGTGGAACGCTATGGTGCCATCGCCGCCAATCGGGGGGCCAGTTTGAACACGATAGATTTTCCGTTGAACAATATTATTTGGATGAAAGATCGTTTCGCGGCCATCCGCAACTTACCTAACGAACGGGATCGGCAAGCGCAAATTCGGGCTCTGGTGGAATACGAAAATCCCGGCCCTGGTGGCTTCTACGATGATCTTGGAAACTTGTCCCGGCAACCGCATTTAATTCTTGAACCAGGGTTTGAGAAAGACCCAAGCCACAGCCTATCGGCCTTTGCCGGATCGTCCAACCACAATCCCGATGGCCTGATGCCCACCACGGAACCAAGGTTCGTCATCAGCGGACTGGGGGTGGTTCCGCAAGGCCGTCGTTCCCTGTGGGATACTGCCGATACGTTTTACGATGCACCGCTTCGAATGCGATACACCGGCCTTGATCCGCAAGCTACTTACAAAATCAAAGTAACTTACGGTGGCGATATGCCCAAAGCAAAAATACGTCTGGTAGCCAATGGTAAGTACGAAATTCACAGCTACATCGCCAAGGAATTCAAACCTGTGGAATTTGAAATTCCTATGGAAGCCACAGTCGGCGGCGTACTGGAGTTGAGTTTCACCAGGGAGCCCGGCGGCGGCGGCTCTGGACGCGGCTGCCAAGTGGCTGAAGTGTGGCTGATGCGGCGATAAGTTTTAGATCGCAACTCTTTTAGTCTTCGCTGACCTTAGTCATCCAAATCTCAAACTCCATTTCCACGCTTTCCCATTCGGGGTTTGTCTTGGGATCGCGTAACTGCTTTAGAAGATCCTGAAAGTCGGCAGTAAGTTCCACAGGAAACTCAAAGTAAGTGACAAAATCGTACGGCAATGGCGTGCCCGTATATCGTGAATGATATAACTTACGAAAAATCTTGCCTGCAAACGGCATGCCGATATTGGTGTGTCCGGCGCTGGTCTTTGTCTTATGGAAAAATGCTTGTCGCTGATCCTGGGTCAACGCCCACCATGCCGCTGACTTGCGAATAGGAATGATCACAGCAGTGGTGTTGGGGGCCACAGCAACCGGCATTCGTGATTCCACCGTCAGCTTTTCTTTATCCTCTTTGCCGGTGTAGTGAAGATGTTGCGTTACTCCCCGAAACACAATGATTTTCGCTGCATCCGCTGGTTTGTGATCCAGAATCACAGGGGCCGCACTTTCAATTCTTACCAGCGCCGAAGACGCATCAATGCCCTTCACCGGCTGACCAATTACCGATACAAAATTGTTCACTTGATAATGCGTCCGCTGGCCAGCATGATGCTGCGTAACGGCACTGAGTAGGGAGGAATCATGAGCGCTGGCAAACAGTGCCCAGGTGGGGGTTGAAGGAGTCAATATGCTTCAAATCTAACACAGGCGCGACCCGGCAACGTCACCGAATCGCGCCTGCAAATCAAACAACGTACGGTTTACGATAGTCGCGAGTAAGCATCTTGTTCGCCACTGCATCATTGACGAATTTGGGACCCGCTTCCACTTTCAACTTATTCCCAGTTCGATAGCTGATGTTAGCCAAATGAACCAGCGAAGCACTCAGATACGCATTGGCAATTTCATCATGCAGTTCACTATAGTTACGGGAACGGCATGCGGCCAAAAAGTTTTCCATATGTAAGCTGGTTGCGTCGCCACCAGGGCCGCGAGTGCGCTCGGGCTTTTCTTCCATAATCAATTCCTGGCTGTCGCCCTTATAAGCTTGAAATCCCGCATCGCTCATGGCAACCCAACCTTCAGAACCATAGAACAGATTGCCCACTGTGATGTTCAATGGGGAAGGCTTCGGTTTTTCATCAGCCACTGGAGCAGCCGCCGCTGCACCTGGGCCGCCGCGCGTGCGCCCCGCCTGCGGACTTCCTTCGCCCCCGGTCAACACACCGCGAACTTCAAACTGCAGTTCCCGTCCACCAAAATCGAAGCTGGCAAACTGCGTGTTGGGGGTTTCCTGATCGTCGGTATAAGCGTACTTTCCGCCCGTGGAAATTGCCGATAAAGGCATTCCCGGATCGCCCATACCCCAACGGGCAATGCCCATTTCATGCACACCTTGGTTGCCAATATCGCCGTTGCCGGTGTCCCAAAACCAATGCCAGTTGTATTTAAAACGCAGTTCGTTAAAGGCACGCAACGGGGCAGGTCCCAGGAACATATCCCAATCCACACCCGCCGGAACCGGTGCATCGGGCTTGTGTCCAATCGATGCGCGGCGCTTGTAGCAGAGCCCTTTGGCCATGTACACCTTGCCGATCAAGCCACCTTGAATCGCGGCGATTCCCTTCATCTTAAAAGGCGTGCTGCGGTGTTGCGATCCAATTTGAACCATCCGTTTGGTGTCGCGCGCCACCTTAATCATCTGTTGGCCTTCATAGATATTGTGGCAAGCTGGCTTTTCGCAATAAACGTCTTTCCCGCTCTTGCAAGCCCAAATCGTGGCCAGCGCATGCCAGTGGTTGGGCGTGGCAATGGAGACGGCGTCCACACCAGGATCGGCAAAGACTTCGCGCATGTCCTTAAACTCTTTGGCATTCGCGCTGGTCGTTTTCAAAAGCGTAGCATTGGCCACTTCGCGGGCAGTCTGATTGACATCGCACAGCCCGGCAACCCTTGCCCCTGGCAATCGCGAATAGACATTCAGATGATTGGTTCCGCGGCCTCCCAATCCGACGATGGCTACATTAATCTTGTCATTGGCGCCCCAAACGCGCGTAGCCGCCGCTGCCGTGGCTGCGCCTAAAAAGAATCGGCGAGTAGTGGAATTGGACACTGATAAATCTCCTGTTTTGTGAAATGAATGTTTGCGCCTCCATTAGATCACCAGTCAGGTGTCCAGGGCAAACAAACCTAAAAAGTCCAAGCAACACTGGCCGCCGAAGTTAGATCAGGTCGAGTTATTGCAAGATAAGTAAAGCTAAATTTTCAAAGCTCAGGTTCGATGGCGTGGTCATGTTCAGGTGCATGTCTGTGACAGGCACGCTGCTATCTACGACTTCGAACTTCGCACCGTTGATCCATGCGGTGCCGGTTCCATCCAGCAGGATTCCGAAGGCGATGCCCCGTGGCATCCCCTGGAACATTCAGAACAACCTGGTAGTTCTTCCATTCAGACGTGCCTTTATTTAATCCATTCCGCCAGTCCAAAGACATGGATGTGTCCGTTCAAGTTGACCGAAGAATCACGGCCACCATGCACGCTTGGGGTGTTGCCAATGCCGACTACACTCCTACCCTTGCCCGAACCCTGCGGCTCATTTACACCGTTATGATTGAGCAAGGAATTGGCCTGCCTCAAGCTGAACACTTACTCAACTTCAGTGCCAAGGACGTGCGTGGATTTCTCATTCACCGCCTTCAAAGTCCGCTCATAAGGCGCGAATGGATGGAACTGCATGAACTCAAACCCAAAGATTTCCGTGATGAAATTCTTTCTGCCAAGAACCGACTGTTTAAGCTGCTTACCTCATCAGCCTTGAAGCGCTTCATGGGACTGACTGGTTTTTCCATTGACCTTAAAGAAGTCATGGACGAAGGCAAAGTCCTACTGGTAAACCTCCGGCAAAGTAAAAATCTGTCGCACGATGCGGCCAGAACTTTTGGTGCACTGCTGGTAACTGACCGCAGCCTTAAAGAAGCAGTTTCAGCGTCACTGTTTTATCCAAATCCGTCAGCAAGAAACCCAGCCCATGTTAGTCCCGTTTGTTGAGCCAGTAACTACTTTCACTTACAACCGTCAGATGCTTGAATACTACATTCAAAGACAGCACGATAAACAAGAAGCCCTTCCAGCTTCAGAGGTGGACAGTTTGCTTGAAGCGCAGGAAACTTCCCTACTCAAAGCCGCAGCACCCCAGTTCATTCAGGCAGAGTTTGAAAGAGAGCCTATTACAATTTCAAATACCCTACCATCAACCTCAGCTCCAATCTGGAATCGGGCTTCGAACGCTCAAGCGGAACAACCGAGCCTCAAAGCCCTACCCCGAAAACGTGGCCCCAAGGCAGATATAGAAAACCATGAAAAGGTGGTCAGCATCGTTAGGGCCTACGGCGAGTCTTGGAGCAGCGATGCAAATCTGCTTGAAATCTGTGATGAGTTAGACAAACAACAAGTCCCCGCTCCAAAGACTTGGGCAAACCGAACAAACGGAGTTGCCCGCACCTAAAGCCGTGGCCTTCACCACTACCAACACCTGGTGATTAAGGCCATCAAGGACAGGCTGAAAGCTTCTGGTCAAGTTTGCTAGTCTTGACGGAATTCTGCCGTTTGCTATCATGCAGGTAGTAGTAACGGAAAGTCAGCCCGACTGACTTTCGGAAAAGAGCACATCACATGTCAGACGTATTTGTAAAACTTCAAAGAAAAGGCCAAATGGTAATCCCGAGAATGCTAAGGGAGGCTGCCGGTGTAACCGAAGGCACCCTTATGAAAGTTGCCGTCATTGACGGCGGCCAGTTTTTGGTAACACCTCAGTTCACAATCAACCGTAGTCTCTTTGCAAAGGTCCAGAAGAACAATGAGCCGCCGTTTAAGGAACTCGCCCAAGTCGTTTCAGAGCTGCGCAAGGAAGCCAAGGAAAAGGGCTTAGACACAATGTCGAAAAAGGAAATCAATCGTGCAGTGGCCGCAGCCAGACGCGATATGAAGAAGACAATTAACAAGCCCGCCAAATGATCAGAGATGTACTCGATACAAGCGTCCTTGTCTCAGCCGTCATTAGCCCAAACGGTCCCAATGCCGAGATCTTTGATTTCTTCGTTTCCAAAGAACTTCGACCATACGTCACTGAAGCTTTGCTTGAACAATATTCCGCTGTCTTTAACTACGAACGCTTACAGCATCTCGACAGACGCCGCATTGGGTTGCTCCGCAGTCTGCTAGACAGAGTTGCGATCAAAGTTAAGCCACAAGGCCGTTTGAAAATCTCTAGCCATGAAGAGGACAACCGCGTTTACGAATGCGCGGTTGCTGCCAAGGTCACTTACATCGTCACAGAAAACCGCAAGCACTTCAAAGAGCCTTACAAGATCACAAAGATTATCAACGCTCGCCAGTTACTTGCGGTGCTAAAGAAAAGTTGAATAGAGTGGAGATTTCGAGGTACATCGTCTTTCGCATCTACCTTGACGAATTCTTCCATTCTGCTATTCTTCTGGTAGAAGTCAGTATTCCTGACTTTCCGAAATTAACCATCAATCCTATGAGCACCACAACGAAAATTCAACATAAAGGTCAGGTCACCATTCCAACCCACCTACGACAGCAGGCTGGATTAAACAAAGGTGACTTGGTCGAATTTGCATTCCAAGGGGGCAAAATAGTTATCACGCCCATGCTGGTGATAGACCGCAGCAAATTCCCTAATGCTGACAATGAATATACCCCCGACCAACGTCGTGTTATTGACGCTCGTCTAGCGGAAGCCGATGAGGATATCAAGGCAGGACGGGTTCATTCCTTTGCATCAGCCAAAGATGCAAGCGCTTTTATTGAAACGTCTGCTCTAAAAACCAAGGGCAAAGCCAAGACAGTTAAACAAAAGCTGCGATGAGAATTGATATCTCCAAACGCGCCTTGGAATCACTCAATGACGCACCCCAGCCGGTCAGAAAGGCATTTCACAAACAACTCGCCTACCTGGAACATAACCTCCATCATCCTTCCCTACGAGCCAAGAAGTACGATGAAGCTAAAGATCTTTGGCAAGCACGAGTCAATCAGAGTTGGCGCTTTTACTTCCTGATCCACCATGACGCATACATCATTTCTGATGTCATCCCTCACCCCAAATAACTCCCGCCAGCTCCGAGAACTCCCGCCAATCCTCCGCCACCAGGGCGCGCACAATTATTTTCCCTTCCTAGCCAGTTAGATCAATCAGTTAGTAGCTTTGCGACAGTTTGGCGGAAATTGCCTTACCTGTATTATTGCTTCATGAACGCACACCCTCAAACAGAAATACTCCCCGAGATCCTGACTGCTAAGGAAGGAGTCGAGCTACTCCGGTGCAGCAAAGAACAACAGCTCAAAAAAGCAGCGGGAAGGCTAGACGCGATCCTCCAGCAGGGACCGATTCCTTATGATGTACTCCAGGCACGCACCCCTCGAACTACCGCTGGTCTGGAATACCGATCTCAACAAAATGCTGCTTGAAGGGCAAAAGAACGGAACCCTCATCATCGAAGAAATGCGACCGAAACAACATAAGTTAGCAACGGCTGCACCATCCGTCCAACAACACCCTAAGCGTTAACGAACAACTATTGATCACACCAAGCCGTCACCGAGCGCACTTGCGACAATAAGAGGATGGCGGATCGTTCATCGCTGCCGCATGGCGCAACAGGCATCGAGTTTGGCAATTTCGTCCTGCAACAGGGACAGGACAAACTTGTCATGTTCGACAAGTCCTCAGGCGAGCACTACACGCTCCAACCGGGAACTAAATCCGGCATCATCGACCTCCACCGGACCTGGCACGACGAGAACGGCGACAAACACCACGAAACACTGTTCGCGATTCACCACCAACAAGTCGCCGAGCTTGTCAAAGCCTTTGCCACAGCGCCAGGAGAACTCATGAATCTCCTTCGTCCCTTACGCGTCGGCTGGCTCGCCCGCCACGGCATTAGCATCGTCCACGGAGTTGACCCGATCACAGACAAGGAAATCGAGGCAGTCACGCGACGACGCAAAAAACGGCTGATCCCAGACGAGCAGTTATTCCAAGCAACAATGACCATCCCCGACTTTCTGGAAGACGTCTACAATTTTCCCGACGGGGCATTCTCACTCTTCAAAGGAAAAAAGAAGATCGGGATTGGGTTCAAGACGACCGACGAGCACGGCAAAACACGCCTCCAATGGCTCAAGCTCCGCGACCTCACGCAACTGGCGACCAAGTGGGAACAACAACTCACCACTGTCTCAGAACAACATGCGATCCCACCGGCGGATTACCACCACTATTCCGAGCTGCAATCCAAGCCAAAAAGTAAGGCCGAATAAACGAATGGAGTCTAGAGGAGTCACGAATTATGCTACAAGGATTTGCTCAGGCCGAAACTGAAAATATACAAAGGTTTTTGGAGCGGGAGACCGGGGTCGAACCGGCGACGTCCAGCTTGGGAAGCTGGCATTCTACCACTGAATTACTCCCGCCCAGGGTTATTTTCAACTACTTCTTTACTCTTGAATCCTAAATATAGCAGAAGCGTGGGACTCAGTGACTACTGACGCTTACGATTTTCCTTCCAGGCCATAAATTCGCTGTTTATTCGCCTAAACTTACACTACGAAGTGAAAAGTTATAGCCACTCGTCTTAACCTCTGCTACGCTACCTTGGGGTACGATTTTAAAGCTATGAGTCAATTACTAAAAGATATTCAATACGCGTTCCGCAGTATGGCGAAAGTTCCTTCGTTCACCCTCACCGCACTGGCCGCACTGGCTTTGGGAATTGGTGCCAACACGGCAGTTTTCAGCGTCATCAACGCCGTCTTGCTGCGTCCACTTCCCTATACCAAAGCCGACGATCTGGTGGCCCTATTCGAGGTCAGTCCGAAGGTTGGCAATTTCAAAATATCTGCCGCGAATTTTCAGGATTGGCGTCAACGTCAGCACTCCCTCACCAGCATGGGCCTTTTCCGCGACACCTCCGCTGTGCTCACCATGGGTGATTTTCCAGAGAAAGTGGACGCTGCCGAAGTTTCTCCCGGAGCCCTTACCGCGTTGGGAATTCAACCCGTTTCCGGTCGTCTGTTTTCGAACGATGAGGAACAACCCGGTGCCGATAAAACTGTTTTGATTTCGCACGCCCTGTGGCAGCGGCGGTTTGCTGGAAGTCCGCAAACTCTTAACTCCACATTGCAGGTGAACGGCGCCGATGCCCGCATTGTCGGCATAATGCCGGAAAATTTCACCCTGCCAGAAGTCAAGGCGGAACTGTTCAGCCCGCTCGCTTTGACGCCTGACCTGCTTTCACTTCGTCGTCGAGGCAATCACAATTTTCGCGGCGTGGGCAGGCTTGCTCCAGGGGTTTCAAAGGAACAGGCCAACTCCGAATTGCAGTCCATCGCAAAACAGCTTTCTGAAGAATATCGCGATTTGAATAATGGCTGGGGCGCCAATGTGATTCCACTGCGTGAACAGATTTCTGGAAATGTGCGGCCCACTTTGTTGATCCTTTTAGCAGCAGTCGGATCAGTACTTCTGATCGCCTGTGCCAATGTGGCGAACTTACTCATTGCGCGCAGTGGAGCACGTCAAAAAGAGATTGCCGTGCGGGCCGCACTGGGTGCCGGTTCGTGGGATTTAGCGCGTCAACTGCTGACAGAGAGCATTACGCTGGCTGTGTGCGGCGGTTTGCTTGGCCTTGGCCTGGCCGCCTTCAGCCTGCGCGGACTCACCACTTTGGGCGCATCGTTTCTGCCCATTGGAGCCACGGTCACATTGGATTGGAACGTGGTGCTGTTCACCTTCGCCATCTCCATTCTTACCGGCATTATTTTCGGCTTGGCACCAGCGTTGACCGCTGGTCGGATTGACCTGAACACGGTGCTGCGCGGAGCGGGTCGCGGCTCCATCGGCGGCATTGGGCAAGCTCGTCTGCGTTCGGCGTTAGTGATTGCCGAAGTGGCTTTGTCCATGTTGCTACTCACCAGCGCGGGCCTGTTATTCCGTAGCTTCAGCCAACTGCAACAGGTGGATCCCGGCTTCAAAACGGATCACGTAATTACCGCTAAAGTCAGTCTGCCTGCCAAGCAATATCCTGGCCCAGCGGTGCCTGCGTTCATGGAACAATACGTGCAGCGATTGCGACAATTACCCGGCGTCAACTCGGCAGGCGTAGCGCGTGACGTGCCGCTGACCCCTGGCAATCCCACCTTGAATTTCGAAATTGAAAATCGGCCAGTGCTGCAAAGTAGTGATCAGCCGGTGGCCAACTTCCGCGCTGCCAGTTCAGGATTTGCTGAAACATTAGGCTTAAAACTTGTTTCGGGCAGGTTTTTCGAACGGGGTGACGATAGCCCTGCTTCCACTCCTGTGGCTGTGGTCAACGAACCATTTGCCAAGAAGTATTTCCCGGGGGAAAATCCGCTGGGTCGCCGCATTAAAGCGGGATTTGACGATAGCCCCTGGAGCACCATTGTCGGCGTCACCGGAGAGGTGCTGTAACGTGGCCTGGATCAAGCCGCCACGCCGGAAATTTACTACTCGTATCATCATGTATCCCCGGCGATGATGAACATGATCCTACCCGCCATGACCGTCACCCTACGCACTGCCGGTGACCCCGTTCAACTCAGCGCAGGCATGCGTTCGGAACTGCGCACATTGAATCCGCAACTGGCGCTATCGGATCTGCGGACCATGGATGATATCGTGTCCGGGTCAGTAGCCACACCCCGCTTCCGCACGGCTCTCATACTATTATTCGCCGCACTGGCATTGTTGTTGGCGGTGATTGGACTTTACGGAGTCATCTCCTATTCAGTCTCGCAGAGGGTGAATGAAATTGGTGTGAGGCTGGCCATGGGCGCCGCAAAATCAGACATCACTGGACTGATTGTGGCGCAAGGAATGAAGCTGACGGGCATCGGGATCGCGGTAGGACTGGTGGCATCCTTCTTCGCGGCAAGGTCCATGCAGACCATGTTATTCGGAGTCACCCCACTAGATTGGCCAACGTTCCTGGGCGTGCCACTGATCATCGGATTGGTGACGCTGGTAGCCTGTTTGATCCCAGCATTGAAGGCCGCTCAGATTGACCCGCTGGTTGCGCTGAGGCGGGATTAGGGAAGGGTTTTCACGAGACATGTTTCTTAATGCAGAACCGACTAAAATCAACGTCTCGTGCCGCCGAATTCTTCTCAATATAGTTGCGCAAGTCTTCATACTATCGATCGGAAGAGAGCACCTACAACCGAAATAGTCCGGGAATCTATTCCACTCCGCGTGACCTGTTCAAAGAAGCTTTACGCCAGTCGGCTTGCGAGGCCCTTCAACAGGAAGTGGACTATCTCCGGCAAATTCCTGCTCGTAAAGAGAATTGCGTTTTCATCAGGGGAAAGGCCGTTATCAAGACCCTTGACGCCCGTAGTTTGGAGGAAACGGACCTCCTCGCTGTAGTCGAGCGGGGTTGTCTTTCCGTCCGCCACGTCGGTGCGGAAGAACTGGGTCAGCCTGAACTTATCCTTAAATCATGATGTGAAACGGAGGCAGAGCAAGCTGGCACTATTCCTAGTTTCTGCAGATTTGAAATCAATCACAAAAGGTTATTAGTTTGAATAAGTTATGGCTTAGT
>JANMWO010000666.1:0-5501 GCA_031394025.1 Acidobacteriota bacterium | reverse complement strand
TTCACTCCACCGCCAAAAGTAGATTCAGCAGTGGTCCATTTAACGCTAAAACCCGCCGCTGACCATAGCGAATTCCTCACCTTTGTCGGACGTTGTTTCAGTCAGAAGCGGAAGACTTTGCGGAACAATTTGGTGCCATTTTTCGGTAAGGAAAAAGTGGACTCGCAACCGGAATCAGGTCTGCGTGCGGAGCAGCTAAGCATCGCCCAGTTGATGGACTTGCAACAGCGATTGCTTTCAACCTTTCCTACTGAACAGCAATAAGTCTAAACTGAACGTAACTCGCATGGCTGCCAAAGGCTCTGACCGCATTGGCCGGTAAATGGAATGCAGCACATCGTCCACCCCTTTCACATCCAGGTCAGCATGCGTTGTCACACGGCGCTGATCCGTTAAAGTGAAGCCCGGTGCGAATGTCTCAACGGTACGGGCCACCCGATCACGACCCATATCGCGCAATTCAATTAAGTCATCCGGTGCCGCAACGGCTACCAGCAGGCGTCCGTCATCACGAAGGACACGCCGAAATTCCCCTGCATTCATCCGCGCGGTGATGGAAAGGATGATGGAAAATGTCCGGTCGGCATAAGGCACCACACGATCCGCATTCCCCACAATCCATTCGCAGGACGGGTAACGTCGCGCCGCCGCATCCACTGCAGGAATTGAGATGTCCACTCCGTGGGCGTCAAAGCCAATTTCGCCAGCCAGTGTGCCCAGGTAGAAACCGTCGCCGCAACCAGCATCCAGAACCACATCGTCAGGCTTGGCGGCCAGCATATCCGCAATGCCCCGCAGTAAGGGCTCAGTCACGCCACGATCATGCAATCGTCGCCGAGCCACCACTGCTTCAGCCGTATCGCCGGGGTTCCTGGATCGTCGCTCTTGTGGTTGAAGCAGGTTAATATAGCCACTGCGTGCAATATCAAAGGAATGCCCAATCGCACAGACATACCGACGGTCATCACGCACCAGGGGCATGTGACAATCGCGGACAGGACATAAGAGCATAGAATCCGAGTGTAGCGGACGGTCACAACAAAATACAAAGTGTATCTTCAATCATTTCAATTCGAGCCAAGATCAACCGCCCTAAAGCTCTTTTACCCACCTGCTAGCATGATCAGTGAGAGATAAGTTCTGGCCAGAATGCTCTTTTTCCGCAAGCCCTGCCGTCAAACACGGGGGGCACTCGGATCGGTTCGAGTCGCAGTTAAACCAATCAGTGGGATCGCTACTACGCAATATTCGTGTTACTTACTTGGCTGGGGAGTTGAGTAAGTGAGTCTGTAAATCAGACAAAACCGCTGGGCGGCGGTTTCAACGGATGAAGTGGCCAGCAATCCCACTATTGTATTTTTGAAACGCTGGTTTGATCGCAAGGCCGAAGTGTCGCAAGTCGCGTTACGAAAGCTTAACCAATCATTTCTTTCCCACACAACATTTAGAATTACTGCCAGCTACGATATCCTGGAGTCTTCCATGTCACTCATCCTCGCTCTTGACCAAGGCACTACCAGCTCCCGCGCCATCTTGTTCGATCATCACGGCAACATCCACGGCATCGCTCAACGCGAGTTCCAACAAATCTACCCGCAAGCTGGTTGGGTGGAGCACGACCCTCTGGAAATTTGGGCCTCGCAAAAAGCAGTACTGGAGCAGGTTGTTTCCACTTCTCCAAACAAGCCCCACGCTATAGGCATTACCAATCAGCGTGAAACCACTATTGTGTGGGATCGCAAAACAGGCGCACCGGTCTACAACGCCATTGTCTGGCAGGATCGGCGCACTGCCGGATTTTGCGATCAACTGAAGCGCGACGGCCATGCCACCATGATTCAGCGAAAGACTGGCCTGATCATTGACGCGTATTTTTCAGGATCGAAAGTCGCTTGGATTTTGGACAACGTCGCCGGAACTCGTGACCGCGCGGCTCGCGGTGAGTTGGCATTTGGAACCGTCGATAGCTGGTTGGTGTGGCAACTCACTGGCGGCAAAGTGCACGTAACCGACCCCAGCAACGCTTCCAGAACAATGCTGTTCAACATTCACACTGGCGTATGGGATGACGACCTGCTGGCACTGTTTCGTATCCCTGCCAGTATGTTGCCCGAAGTGAAATCATCTTCAGAGGTGTATGGCGAAACTGCCGACGGCATCCCCATTGCCGGAATCGCCGGGGATCAGCAAGCAGCGTTGTTCGGGCAAATGTGCCTTTCCCCAGGGATGAGCAAGAATACTTATGGCACCGGTTGCTTCCTGCTACAACAAACTGGAACGCAGGCAACGGAATCAAAGAATAGTCTGTTAACCACCATCGCCTGGAAAATCAACGGAAAGACGGAGTACGCGTTGGAAGGCTCCGTGTTCATTGGCGGAGCCGTGGTGCAGTGGCTGCGTGACGGCTTAGGTATGATTCAGTCAGCCGATGAAATTGAGGGGTTGGCCCGCACCGTTCCCGATAACGGCGGTGTCTACCTGGTTCCTGCATTTGCCGGTCTGGGTACGCCACACTGGGATCAATACGCGCGGGGAACTATGGTTGGTTTAACCCGCGGGACAACCAAAGCCCACATCGCCCGGGCAGCGTTAGAAGGCATCGCCTTCCAGGTGGCTGACTTACTAACGGCCATGCGTGCAGACGCGGGCATCCCACTTACTGAGCTCAGAGTAGATGGAGGCGCTTCCCGTAATGACTTACTCATGCAGATACAAGCCGACTTATTGGGAGTTCCCGTTGTCCGCCCCAAAGTGAGTGAGACGACGGCACTTGGCGCAGCGTATTTGGCAGGCTTAGCCACTGGCTTCTGGGCATCCACTGCCGAAACGGCAACGCAGTGGCAGGTGGATCAGCGTTACGAACCGAAGATGAATCGGGACCAGTCGAATGCCCTGCAACGGCAATGGCAGCGTGCCGTGGAACGCTCCAAGGGTTGGATTGAACAATGATTCGTGAGGAGATGGTCCGTCGACTTCGGGAACGCACCAAGCCTTGGGACATGGTGATTATCGGCGGCGGTGCCACTGGTGTGGGCGTTGCAGTTGACGCCGCTTCGCGCGGTTACGATATCGCATTAGTGGAACAAAATGATTTCGGTAAAGGGACATCCAGCAGGTCGACTAAGTTAGTACACGGCGGAGTCCGCTATCTGGAACAAGGGGATGTTGCTTTGGTCATGGAAGCGTTGGAAGAACGCGGATTAATGCGCCAAAACGCTCCCCATTTGGTTCATGATCTGGCCTTCGTTGTACCTAATTACGAATGGTGGGAAGCCACATTTTATGGTGTCGGCTTGAAACTCTACAACTTACTCGCCGGTAAGTACGGTTTCGGCCCGTCGCAAGTTCTGAATCGTGAAGAGACACTGGAACGCCTCCCTGCCATCAAAACAGAAGGTCTGCGTGGCGGCGTAGTCTATTACGACGGTCAATTTGACGACACTCGCTTCTTACTTCATTTAGCCGAGACCGCATCCGAGCAAGGCGCCACTTTAGTAAATTACATGGGCGCGACGGCTTTGAATCGTGGTCCTGACGGGTTCATCGATTCTGTAACAGCCGAAGATCGCGAGACTGGTGAAAAGTTCCACCTCAACGCCAAAGTAGTGGTGAACGCCACCGGAGTCTTCACGGATACAATTCGTCGCATGGCAGAGCCGGAAGCAGCAGCCATGGTATCGCCCAGCCAGGGTGTGCACATCGTAATTGACCAATCATTTCTGCGGTCCAACTCGGCGATTCTGGTGCCACACACCTCCGATGGCCGCGTTATGTTCGCTCTACCATGGCACGGCCACACGCTGGTAGGCACCACCGATACACCGATTCCCGAAGCATCCATTGAGCCCAAACCGTTGGAAGAGGAAATTGAATTTCTGTTAGAGACTTCAGCCCAATATCTTGCCCGGCCTCCAAAGCGTGAAGATGTACTGAGCACCTGGGCGGGCATCCGGCCATTAGTGAAAGCAACAGGAGCAGTCAACACAGCGGCTTTGTCTCGTAGTCACGCGATTCATATTGACAACTCCGGGTTGTTGACAATTACTGGCGGTAAGTGGACCACTTACAGACATATGGCTGAAGATTGCGTCAATCATGCTGTAACACTGGCGAAATTAGAAGATCGACCTTGTGTAACGAAGCGGCTTAACTTACACGGCTTCCACCAACATGCCACTAAGTTCGGCAGTTTGGATTTCTACGGCTCCGATGCACCCGATGTGGAAGCAGTATGCCAGGAATCACCCGAGTATGGAATGTTACTGCATCCCGCGCTGCCTTATAAGGCCGGACAAGTAGCCTGGGCGGCCAGGTTTGAGATGGCTCGAACGTTGGAAGATGTGCTGTCCAGACGGCTGCGAGCACTCACGTTGAATGCCCGAGCAGCAATCGAAATGGCCCCCACAGCGGCAGCTATTTTGGGCAAAGAGTTAGGGAAATCCGAGGCGTGGGCAGCGGATCAGGTGCAGTTGTTTAAGGATTTGGCGAAGTCGTATCTGTTGTGAATTAAGATGTGAAGTAAGTTGTGAAGTAAGAAGTCTGGTTACACGCCATCACTTGAGTCCGTTGATCACGCTGCCGATAGTTTTTGTCGACTTGGCGCTGAGACCTGCTTTATCAGCGTGACGCATCCATTTAGAAATGGCCAACTGAACGTGAGCAAGGATTGCTGGTGCCTTCTTGAGACTGTGCTTCTTGCCCAATGCCGTCAGTTGCTTCGCACCGGGATTCTTGCCTTCTCCCAGAATCATCGTGCTTTGTTCTCCGCCAGGGCCGTAGGAGAACGTCAGATCGTAAGTGGGCGCAAGCGTCCATTCACGCTGGTCCGTCATCAGGAACGAAAAGTTCTTGGAATGGTCATCGCGATTGTGAGCCAGGACGTTGAAACAAGCCAATGCATAAGCCTGCTCCACGTCGACCACGTTTTTTGTGAGTAGGAAAGTCACCCGCAAGAAAGTGTCGTAGTCCAGGCTTGGCGTCCGATGGTCGGCATGGATCAGGCCGGATAGACTTTGGACATGCACTCGTCGATCACGCTGTCGGTCAAACCGTTTGGTTCCGAAATATGCACGCTTCCTGGTTCGAAACAGGTGAGTCTCAGGCATGTCCAGGCCGGCATTCCTAGCCATCAAACTGTAGGCATATTCGATAGCGCCGACATCGCGCGGGTCTTGCGACGTGGCAAATTTGATCATCCAGTGGGAGTAGCCTGTCTGGAGCTTCTGTGATCCGTGGATGATCTTACGCTTGTCTTTGCTGACTTGCGCGACGATCTTCGGACGGGCACCAGCGGAGGCTCCATTGAGGCGCAACAATTCTTCAAAGACCTCCTCATTTTCGTCTGCCAGCATGATCGCTGATTCTTCTGCCAGCCGATCAAGAGCCAGAGGGCCCTCGTTCGTCGGTCCATGATCCCGGGCGGGTTCGTAGGTCAATGCCCCATCCCATGTTCGCCGACCAAGGCGAGACGATCAAGCACATTCAGTTGGCGGTGATTGACG